>NZ_KV794854.1:449610-625115 GCF_001808885.1 Corynebacterium sp. HMSC074E01 | reverse complement strand
TTGAGCAACAACTCAACGGTGACGGGCTTCGTCGTCGTTTTCGCACACAGCCTACAAGCACAGACCCGAAACACAGACCTACGTGCTGCACATCCACGTCTGCGCTTATGGACCGCAATGGATCCCTGCACCGTTCATACGCGCTATTTGTCCCAGATGAAGCGTCCAGGGTTACTGACATCAATCCTCAGGTAGCGTCTTTTGCGACCGCCCAGTCGGACCCCTACCGGATATATATCCAGGGCTTTGAAATGCTGTCCTGCATCGCGCTGGTCGTAGTATCATGCGTCATCGCCAATCAGGCACCCACAACCGCGAGTATGGAAGCGCAGAACCGGTTTCCTGGCGCCGCATCACTCCACAGTGGAAAGGGCGATGCTTTTCGGCACTGCTCGTGGAATGCCCTGATGACGATGACAATCGGTGCAGGTGCAGCTGAACGCATTGCTACTAACCACGAAACTGTCGCTCAGGGGCCAGCGGATGAGACCAGCATGGACCTGTATAACAATGCCCAAGGTCGATTTCTTGGATCTGCTTTCGCAAGTAGTGGCGACGAAGCTTCTGTTCTGAACCAGTGCGCCCTCTGGGCTAGAATTGGACTGCTATCTACACTTTCCTAGGATAGGCACGAGTAGGGGGTTATGTTAATGAGACGCATGATGGCGCGGATAGGGTTCACTAGTATTGTCTCCCTATTACTCTCCTCTTGTAGTTTTGATGACCCATTGGCTTCTCATCTCGCGTCCGTAGGACGATCGGGACATGAAACCCCCATTACTGAGTCCATCACACTGGAGGAACTCTACGGACCAGAGTGGACTGAGTTTTCGCTCGTGTGCCCATACACTCCGTATCAAACAGTCAAAGAAACACTTATGGCTGATGATCCCCCTGTTCCAGAACACGGCTTCTCCGATCAAGAAAACTTCCTCTTTCTTAGAGGAAAGGGCGACAGCGAACAATGGGTGAAGTTCTCTCGACAGGCTCTTGATCTGTGTTCGCCATCAAGTCCGTCTTCTTTAATCATGGAGTCAACGACAGTTGCTCTCAGTTTTTCTCTGGATAATCCGGGTAGTGCTTGGATTCTAACCAGCTTGAACAAGTAGTCATATGGGCTCGCTGCCCGTTGAATCCAAGAAGCTGCAGTACACCCTGGACTAGTCAGATGCGGCCAAGATTGACTGGGGCACCATCATATTGTGTGGTTGCGGCATGATCTTCGGCGCCATGCTGGGCAGCTCCGGTCTAGCAGAAACTATCGGTTCCGGCCTCAACAGTATGTTGGGCGTATCTAGTGCCCTGGTCATCACTGCCATGGCGGTGTTGCTGGCCATCCTCATCTCTGAGACCACAAGTAATACCCCGGCAGCGGCTGTCACTGTGCCGAGTGTTGTTCCACTCGCCATGGCTGCGGGAGTAGACCCTGTTATCCCGGCGATGGCCGCTTCCTTCGGCGCATCCTTTGGCTTCATGCTTCCAATTTTCACGCCGCAAAATGCCATCGTTTATGGCTCCGGCTGCGTTTCCATCGCGCGTATGATCCGCACAGGCGTCAGCTTCGACATAATCGGCGGCGCGCTGATTATCTTCTTTCTCCCAACTGTTGCCGCCTTGGTAGGCATCGGATAGGGGATGAAGAAGACGTAGCCCTCGGCCGCCGTTATGACGGGCCGGGGGCTAGCTCTGCAGGAAGGGGCTCTTCAATCGGCGCTATCGCTCAACGTTCAACCTGGCACTCAACCGATCAATCCGAGCCCTTGTGCACTCGATGCCGCCATGTAGACTCCCACAATTGCCGCGATCCACAGCAACGTCACTTTCGCTTCATACTCCAGCCGACGTATGGCGCGCTCCAGACGAGGAAATATAGCCGACCCCGCTGCGCCTGCAATGACAGCCATAAGAGTTGCCGGTAGGACCATGATGATGCAGTACCCCGCAATAAGCGCGACCTTGCCGCTAAACCCGAAGGACATAGACTGGATAATTCCCATTGCGCCTAGGTAGGGCAACATCGTCGCAGCCTCGACAACGGCAGCACCTAGCGCAAGCCCCACCATGCCGGACGCACTCAGTGACGCGCCCCGTGCAAGGCGAGAAGCCCGACTCTTTGGTACTTCTGGGTCGGCGGTCTGCGTGGCCGCGGGCTTTTTGGGGTTTGGCGAGAACGCACCGAAGATGAAAAGCCCCGCGCCCAGTACAAGAGTCACCCACCGGAACCAATCAGTCTCGCTTACGCCAGAAAGTCTCGATACTGCCGCATCGAACCCTAATAGAAGCGCAATACCAAGGCCGCAGTAGGCCGTGGCGATCGTAGCGAGATAGGTGCCCAATAGGCCTAAACGTACTCGTCGCCAGATAACAATCAGTGCAATAGGAATGACAAGGGTTCCTGCACTCAAACTATCTACGAGTGCAAGGCCGGCAAGGGGAAGGAAGTCTGACATGGAATTCTCCAGTAGTCGGGTGTTTGCGGGGAGTTTGACCTTAGATTCGAAAGAGGCCTCAATCCAGCTTCGTACGGTTGTATTAATCGCGGGTTTGGTACGATTGTACGAGGCGCAATGCGCGAGTGCAACTACACTTATGAATGGCTCATCGCATCTGAGCTACGCAAGATTGGAGCTCCATGTCCGTTGATCGCAACACACCCATCACCGGCACCGCCGCAATGATCGCTGATGCTGCTATTCGAGTGATGGTCAGCCAGGGCCTCGATGCCCTGAGCGTGCGCAACGTCGCCACTGAGGCTGGCGTCGCGCCTGGGACTGTCCAGTACCAGATGGGTAAACGGGACGACATCATCGCGAAAGCTTTTGTCAGGTCGTTGCAGCGCCAGGAGTCGCGGGCCCTTACTCAAACCGATGCGACGGATTTTCACGCGGCCTTCCACGGTCGCCTGGCTGAACTCTTGCCAATTGGACCTGTCCAGCGCGAGGATTCCGCTGTGTGGGTCATAGTGGGAGCTGCTGCCTCGACGCGTGAATGGCTGGCTGACTTATACGACGCCGAGGTGACGAAGTTTCGGGCGCGCGTTTCTGAAGGTCTCGAAGCAGCGCAACGTTTCGGAAAATTGGCCCGAGGGCTGTCGCCTGAGCAAGGTGCTCGTCTTGTCACTGCACTGGTCAACGGGCTGACGATCGACTACCTCAATGCTCCTGTGGACTCGTCGAAGCAGTTGCTGGCAGACCTTGCTTCGGGACTCGCGCTGATTGTAGAACCCGGTTCTCCTAAAGGCCAGAACGGAATGTAGGGGGCTGAAAGCCGTTAAAGACAAGAATGCGCAGGACAGAAGGGGCAAGCTTAGGAGCCTGAATTCTTAGGACTCTGCAGTTAGACGCCGCACGGTTTCGCGAATGACCTCGGGACGCTTGCAGAAGGCAAAGCGAACCTTATGCTGCCACGGTTCCGGGTTGTCCGTGAAGGCGGCCAGCGGGATGGCGGCCACGCCCTTTGTTTCGGGCAGCTGCATGCAGAAATCGATGCCGCTTAAACCGGTAGAGGAGATATCGGCAACCACGTAGTAGGTGCCGCCGGTGTCATGCACGTGGAACCCCAGCTGTTCTAGGCCCTTCACTAGGATGCTGCGGCACTCTGCAAGCTCATCCACCATGCCGTCCAGCCATTCCTGTTCATAGCGCAGGGCATGCGCCACGGCCGGCTGGAAGGGCGTGGTCGAGACGAAGGTGGTGAACTGCTTGGCTTTGATGACGCCGTCGAGAAGCTTAGGCTCCGCAATGGCCCAGCCGGTCTTCCACCCGGTGCAGTTGAAGGATTTGGCAGCAGAAGACACCGTGACGGTGCGCGCAGCCATCCCCGGCAGGGTGGCGATACTGACGTGCTCGGTGCCGAAGGTGAGGTTTTCGTATACCTCGTCGGCAAGAACTAGGAGGTCCTTCTCCACGCAGAGCTCGGCGAGCTCGGTGAGTGCCTCGTGGGAAAAGACCGAGCCGGTCGGATTGTGCGGTGTATTGATGATGACCATGGCGGTCTTGTCCGTAACTGCGGCGCGCACGGCATCGACGTCGATGTCCCAACTGTTGCCGGATTCCTTCAAGGGGACGGGGACGCGGGTGGCGTCGGCAAGCGCGATGGCAGCGGCGTAGGCATCGTAGTAGGGCTCGAGGACGATGACCTCGTGGCCGGGTTCCACGAGGCCCAGCACCGTCGCGGTGATGGCTTCGGTGGCACCTGCGGTGACCACGACGTGATCCTGCGGAACAGCGTAGGTCTCCGCGATGGCGCTGAGCAGTTCCGAGACGCCGCGAAGGGGAGCGTATTGGTTGTTGCCGCCGGCGATGTTCTCCTGGGCAATCTCCAGCATGCGCTGTGGGCCGTCGCTATCGGGGAAACCCTGTCCCAGATTTACCGCGTCATTCTCCACGGCAAGCGCGGTCATGGTGGCGAAGATGGTTTCGCCAAATTCTTGTAGTCTCTCAACAGTCATTTAGAGCACCAGCAGATCGTATTTCGTAGCTTTCACATCGGTCAGACGCTTGCGTGCGCGCTCGAGGCGCTGCCACTGATCCTCCGGAATGGACTTGCGGGCAATCGTCACGGTCTCCGCATCTGGGGTGCCCCAGGCAATCGGCATGGGGGTGATCTGCTGCCAATGATCCTTGTCGTCGCTGCTGCGCTGGCCGGAGACAGCGGCCACCGGAACCTTGGTTCCCACGGTGCGCTTAATGCCCGGGATGTTGCTGACGGTGCGTAAGCACGCGCCCCACCGCGGCGGTGCCTTCGGATCAACGTTGGTGTTCACCAGCGCCATGAGAACCATGTCGCGCTCGTTGACCTCCGCCACGACGGCGGGGGCAAGCGGATAGGAGTCGTAGAGCTTTTGGGCCGATCCAACCTTGCTCGAAGCCAAGACACCGATGACGGCGCAAAAGACGCCGAAGAGCGCCATGCCTACCGCCAGCGTGATGCGCCAGACGGGGTCGATTCCAAAATAGACGGCAATCGCACCGATGATAAGCACCAGACCCATGACGAGGCCGGAATTGCGCAGGCGCGAGGAATCACGCAGGAGCTCATTGTTCTTCTTGGCAAAGTCTTCGTTGACTTTAAACTTGAAAATCTTCATCAGCTCACAAGTCTACTTCGTCCACCAGCCGGTAGGCATAACCTTGCTCGGCCAAAAAGCGCTGGCGGTGCATGGCATATTCCGCATCAATCGATTCACGCGCCACGAGAGTGTAGAACGTGGCTTCCTGCCCGTTCTTTTTCGGGCGCAGTAGGCGGCCTAGGCGCTGGGCCTCCTCCTGGCGGGAGCCGAAGGTACCGGAGACTTGGATGGCCAGGGCGGCTTCGGGCAGGTCAATGGAGAAGTTGGCTACCTTGGACACCACGAGGGTGTCCAGGTTGCCTTCCCGGAATTGTTGGAAGAGCTTTTCGCGTTTGGCGGTGGAAGTCTTGCCGTCAATGACCGGTGCGTTGAGGTGCTCACCGAGCTCCTCCAGCTGGTCCACGTAAGCGCCAATGATGAGTGCCTGCTGACCTTCATGTTTCTTCAGCAGCTTGTCGACGGCCCGCAGCTTCGCGCCTGCCGACGCCGCAATCCGGTAGCGCTCCCGCGCTTGTGCCGTGGCATAAAGCAGGCGTTCCTCCTGCGTCATGTCGACGCGCACCTCGACGCAGTCCGCGGTGGCGATATAGCCGGCGGATTCCAGCTCCTTCCACGGCGCGTCATAGCGCTTGGGCCCGATGAGCGAAAAGACATCGCCCTCGCGGCCATCCTCGCGGATGAGGGTGGCGGTCAGGCCTAAGCGACGGCGCGATTGGAGGTCGGAGGTCATGCGGAAGACTGGGGCAGGCAAGAGGTGGACTTCGTCGTAGATGATAAGGCCCCAGTCATGGGAATCGAAGAGCTCGAGTGCCCGGTATTCGCCCTTGGTCTTGCGGGTGACCACTTGGTAAGTGGCGATGGTAATCGGCTTGATCTCTTTCTTTTCACCCGAGTACTCACCAATTTCCTCCGGCGTGAGGCTGGTGCGGCGCAGTAGTTCATCGCGCCATTGGCGCCCGGCCACGGTGTTGGTCACCAGGATGAGCGTGGTGGCCTGTGCTTTGGCCATGGCGGCAGCACCCACGATGGTTTTGCCCGCGCCACAGGGCAGGACCACGATGCCGGAGCCACCAGACCAGAAAGAATCGGCGGCATACTGCTGATAATCGCGTAAGCTCCAGTCCACCTCCTCCGTGCTCAGCGCGATGGGGTGGGATTCACCATCGACGTAGCCGGCGCGGTCATCGGCGGGCCAGCTGGCCTTGAGCAGCTCCTGCTTGAGCCGCCCGCGCGCGGAGGGTGGTACGGCGATGGTGTTGTCATCAATGCGCGGGCCCAGAAGTTCGCTGACCTTCTTGGTGCGCGTGAGCTCCTCCAGGATGACAGGCTCGTCCGATTCGAGGATGAGACCGTGGGCCGGATGTGCCAGCAGGCGCACGCGGCCGTAGCGCGACATGGTCTCGGCGACGTCGATCAGCAGCGCCTGCGGCACCGGGAAGCGGGAGTAGTTCTCCAGAACGTCGACGACTTGCTCGGCATCATGCCCGGCGGCGCGGGCATTCCATAAGGCGAGCGGGGTGATTCGGTAGGTGTGGATGTGCTCGGGCGCGCGCTCCAGCTCAGCAAAAGGTGCGAGCGCTGCGCGAGCCTCGTCGGCCTGCGGGTGATCCACCTCGAGGAGGACGGTCTTGTCCGATTGGACGATGAGTGGTCCGGGCATAACTAGGGCCTTTCTACTCTGGGCGTCAGGGAAGGACTCAATCCCTGTCGGCGAAGCGGACGGAGGAAATGCGGTGAACCGGGAAGCGCACGGGTTTGCCCGCTGCGCCTAGGGCATCAATGTAGCCGCCTTCCACAGACAGTGGCTTCACAGTCACGGTGCGCAGCTCGCCGCTTTTATCGGCATAGGAGATCACGATATCGGCGTGGAAGCGCGCGGCGGCACGGGCGAGCGTGAGGGGATCCGGTTCCTCTTCCTTCTGCGCGCTGGGATTCTGTGCTGACTTCTGCAAAGCCTGAAGCGCTTGGTCCACCGAGGCCGGCTCCCGCTTGTGGGCTTTCGGACGAGGCGTAGGAAGCAGGTAAGGCTCGGGTGCGACGGTAAGGGAGGCGCCGGATTCATCCTCCGCAGTGGGGGAGAGGCCCTTAGCGCGCAGCTTCTCCAGTAGCTCGCCCACGCGCAGCTGAGATACCGCCACGGTGGGCGCGAGTAGACGCAGGCCCGGGACTGAGGCAACAGCGAGCTCCAGCAGCGCGGGATCCTCACTGCGCAAATAGGACAGAGCAGGTCCACTGCGGAGGGTGCCATGGCGCTTGGCGACGTCCCCGATGGCAAACCCCAATGCCTGCGGCACGCCTGTCGGGGAGTGCGCTTCCAAAAAGTCGATCATTTCCTGCGCGGTGAGCCCCTGGTCCATGCCGCGGCGAATAGTGGCCTCACTGATGCGGTACACACTGGCTAGGCCTGGGGATTCGAGGTCCGCCAGGGATGCGAGGGTGCGGTGTGTGCCTGGTTCAAGGGGGCCGGGAACGAGGACGGTGAGGTCTTGCTGGATTATAAATTCGCTGACGGTATCGGGGACGAGGCTGGTGGCTGCGGCGGAATCACCCAGCACGTTAGTAGCCTTGCCCAGTGCCACCGCGCCGATCCACTCGGCTTCGGCGCGCAGCTGCTCAATGGTCACCGTGCGCGTGTGGCTGGCAAAGAGTGGGGATCGAAAGCGCAACTCTTCCCAGAACTCATCGTCATTCAGCGCGACTGCGGAGTGTGCATAGACGCCGAGAACGAAAGCGCGGAAGCGCGGCAGGCGGCGCACGAGGCTATCCTCCGCGAGCACCCGGGTCTCAGCCCAGCTGGCCCAGGGGGAGGTACGCCAGGCGTCGAGAAGAATGCGCCACTTCTCCCCGAGGTCGGCCTCGAGCCAGTCCTGGGAGCCGGTGGTAGGCGCGAGGAAGTGGCCCTCTAAGCCATCCGGCTCACCCCGGTGGAGAAGCCTAGCGTGGTGGCCCAAGCAGATGAGCCGCGCGACCTCCTCCTTTTCCAGAGCGAGATCCTTGGCCAGCTGGTTGAGTGGGCGAACGCCGACCGAAGAATCCTTGAGCAGAGTTACCGGATGACTGCCGAGCAACTCGAGGAGCCTTTCCATGCCACGCACGGCTTCGAGGCCAGCTGCGGCACCGGCGTCGTCAGCCCTGGCATCCGGCTCCGGGGTGCCCGCGCGCCCCGAGGGGGTGGTGGGAATGGGCGGGGTGGTATCACCAGCCAGCAGGCGGGCGAGCGAGTGCGGCAAGCGCACAGAGTGCGCGTTGATACGCTCCAGAAAACCTTTGGCCAGCAGGCGCTTGGCGGGATCCTCGGAGTTGATGTCCGGCTCGGTGTCGGTGGTATAGCCCATGCCGTCGCTTTTGCTTAAAGCATCAAGGACTCGGCGCTCCTCGGGGGCAAGCGCGGCTAGATCCTTCTCATCGAACTCTACTTGGTTGCGCAACGACCAGCCGGTGGGAAGTGAGCCCATCACGGCGGTGACGATGCGCACCTGTGGGGCGTCACCAAAGACGAGACCGCGCTCCTTGAGCTGCTTCGTGATTGCAGGGTTGGTGTCTTCCACCATGGCTATTTCGCCGCCGCGTTGTGCGATGTCCTCCAAAGTAGCTAGTTGCTCGGCATTGCTTGCCGCTAAGGCATCCGCGACGTGCATCGGAAGTGTCAGGCGCGAGGCCAACGCATCAAAGTCCTTCGGTGCGGGTGAGAGAACATCACTGCGGTTGCTGAGCAGGGCGCGCAGGTCCTTGTCAGGCAACTGGCTGAGCCACTCGCGGTAGCTCTCGGTAACGCGGGCGCGGTGTGAAGGGGAGGTCATAATGGCCCTCAAGCTTAGTAGGCGGGGGAGGCATGGGGCCCTCGTTGGGTGAATAAGTTACTTTTTGCCGCGGGGTTTGGAATAATAAGGAGCATGTCGAACGAGAACAAAGGCTTCGTATCCCCGGCTTGGCCGAAGAACAGCCCCCGCGAGCACGCTATTACTGAACTTACTGCACCTTTTGCTGGTGCTTCCAGCCCGTACGGTGACGACCTGATTCTGCCGATGCCGGCAGAAAAGCTCAACTACGTTCACCCGTACACCCGCATCAACCGCTAAGTAGGCGCGCAGAAATCTGCGCTTCACTTAGCGGATACGTTGAGCCTTCCGGCTTGCTTTCAGCCCCTCCGAGAATGTTCTCCTCGGTGGGGCTATACGTGTTTGTAATGTACTTGCGCCTCAACTAGTTGGCACGGGCTTGGGCTTTAAGGCCGTCGAGCAGCGTATCGATGAGCTGGGCTTGTATACCTGATAGGTAGTCGGCGCTCACTGGTGTTCTGGGCAGCGGGCGGGTGATGAGACCGATGCCGATGTGAAGTTCGAGCGGGGTGAGGGACTCGGGGCAGAGACCTGCTTGTCGCGTGGGTTCGATAATCGGTTGGTAGATCGACTTCAGTTCAGCTTTGCGCTGGGTAGCGATCTCCTGCACGTCATCGTCTGAGAATGAGGCAGTATTCACCTCGGCTGCCGCTGCTTGAACAACCGCGGCGAAGTTAAGGCTGGCGATCCGATGAATAAGATCGCGCCAGGTGCCTTCGGGATCCTCGTCGAAACCTTGTAGGTGGCTGTCCACCTCTTCTTTGATGTGTGCTACCTCCGCGCCGGTGACGGCATCGAGGAGGGAGAGCCGTTCGGGGAAGTGGCGTGAGACCGTGGCGACGCCCACGCCGGCTTTCTTGGCGATGGAGCGCATGGACACGCCCGGTCCCTCGCTGATGAGCAGCTGCCTGGCTGCTGCGACGATGGCTTGCTTGTTTTCTGCTCCGTCTTGTCTCACAGCTTGCATCATACCAAACGGAACACTATGCTCCACTTTGTAAGTGAAACACCCTGTTCCGTTTGGAGGTTGGAAGTGTCAGCGGTGAAAAGTCAGGAAGGAAAGCAGCCATCGGTTGCTGTGAAATCGATAGTTGCCATTGTGGGGATCCCCGTCGTCATCGGCCTTATGCTGTGGGCGTTTTTGGCGCCCATCTTTGCATCGGGTCCGGCTGGCGTTCCGGTTGCCATTTCGGCGCCGGAGCCCATGCTCGAAGGTATCTCGCAGAAGATTGAGAGTGCGGCGGGGGATGAGGCTCCGGAGATCGTCGTGAAGCACAGCGAGGCCGAGGTGCGCGACGCGGTGCTGCAGCGTGAAGCTGTTGGTGGACTGGTCATCTCCCCGCAGGGCGCGAGTGCGTTCACCGCTGCGGGAAATGGTGCTCCCTACGTGACGATGATTGATGGCCTCGCTGGCCAGCTTGAAGCACAAGGAATATCCGTGGAGGAGCAGGAGCTGGCGCCGACGACTGCGGAGGACCCGCAGGCGAGCGGTATCGCACTGTTGGGCCTGCCGCTGGCCTTTGGCGGGATTATTTCCGCTGTCATTGCCACCTTTGCATTTCGTGGCAAGAAATGGGTCAAGCTGGGGGTGCTCGTTGGTATTGCGCTTTTCGGCGGGCTCGTTGCTACGTGGATGCTGCACTCCGTCTATGGAACCCTCGGTGGCAGCTTCGCTGCCGAGTGGATGGCTATCGCTGCGGGCATCCTTGCGACGTCTGCGGTGACTGCAGGCCTTGCGGGGGTGATGGGTGCCGCGGGTATTGGAATCGGTGCCGTGCTGACTATCTTCTTAGCGAACCCGCTGTCGGGTCTGGCAACCGGCCCGTGGCTGCTGCCTACCGGGTGGTCGACGCTGGGGCAGTGGATGCCCATCGGCGCGACGGGTCACCTAGTCCGCTCGCTGTCCTTCTTTGATGGGCAAGGCTTCGGCCATGCGTGGTGGTCGCTAGGGCTGTGGATTGTTGTTGGCCTAGTGTTGCTGGCCTGTGATCGGTCGCGCGCTAAGGAAGACGCTGCCGTTGAGGAAAAGGCTTAGTCAAAACTAAAAGAGGCTGGATGGAGAAAACCATCCAGCCTCTTTTGTGTAGTTAAAGCTTTGCCTTTATGTGCTCAGCTTGCACGGCGCGGCGCGCTGCTTAGCGTGCAGCCAGAACCTGTGCCAGCGGGTCGATGACGTGGCGGTTAGCGGAGTAGAAGGCGTTGAAGTCGTGGCGGTTGGCCTTGTACTGCTCGGTGAAGGAAGCCGGGATGGTCAGGCCGTACTGGGTAGCGGTGTCCTCGATGAGGGTGTAGAGGGCGTCAACAGCCAGCTCGTCGGTGGGCTCCTCGGCAGCTTCGTGGACTGCCTTCGGTGCCTCAGCCGGTGCCTGCGGTGCGGTCTCTTCCTTTACCTGGGTAGCAGCCGGTGCCGGGGCAGCGCTCACGTTGCGCGGGGTCGGGGCGGAGTTCAGGCCCAGGCTGGCGGAGCAGGCCGGCCATGCGCCCCAGCCCTGCTGTGCCAGGGTGCGCTCAGCAACAGCGATTTGCTGCTCGCGGGTTGCCAGGTTAGCGGTCGGAGCGAACTCACCGCCGCCGTAGGCCTGCCAGGTCTGAGCGTTGAACTGCAGACCGCCGTGGTAACCGTTGCCGGTGTTGATGGCCCAGTTGCCGCCGGACTCGCACTGTGCGAGGCGGTCCCAATCGGAATCCGGTGCAGCGGCAGCGTTCGGTGCCATGATGGCTGCGGCGGCGCCCACGGCAACAGTGGAGGCGGCAAACTTGGTGGCGATGGACTTGTTCTTAGCGGAGTGGCGTCCCATTAAAGTATTCCTTCTCTAGGTTGTTCTTGCTTTCTCGCGCCCAGATGATGCCCAGTCCGGCATATAGTTTTGCAATTGATGTTCATGTTCATGCACATCATGTATGGCCGCCGTGCGGAAGCCCGGACTGTGTCTGGGGCGAGACTTCCACGGCCGGCAGCCGAAGTGCCTGAGGGAGAGAGTAGCGGTTTATAACGAAACAGTCACGTTAAATGGCCCAAAACGGTAACGGAAGTGTCAATTTCTTAGCATTTCCCCTGCTCGGCGCGGAAATGTTAGCTATATCACACATGTAACGGGTGTGATTGTTGGGGTGATATCTATCGTGGGTTTCTTTGTCGGGAGCGTGAGGGTTAAAATGTATCTCTTTAAAAGTTCCACGGATAATTCCTCCGCGCGGCTGCAAGGATTCGGTTCACGCTTCGCCGCGCCTCCTCGTCCCAAGACGGGCGGAGCCTATCAGCCTGGGGCCTGGCAGCGCCTAAGCTCTTAGAAGAGGAGACACGGAAAGAAAGTGAGTGAAGAGCCATGCCTATCGGCAAAGTGAAGTGGTATGACGCAGACAAGGGCTTCGGCTTTGTCAGCAACCCCGGCGATGAAGACGTCTATGTTGGTCGCAATGTGTTGCCCAAGGGCGTTGATGAGCTGCACCAGGGCCAGCGTATTGAATTCGATTTCGCGGCTGGCCGCCGTGGCCCGCAGGCACTGCGTGTCAAGGTGCTTGATGTCCCGCGCCGTCGCACCCCGGCCCGCAAGCCCGAAGAGCTGGCGAGCATGCTCTCCGACGTCATGACACTGCTTGAGACCCAGGTGCAGCCGGTGCTGAGCCAAGGCCGCTACCCGGAGCGCAAGACTGGCCGCCAGGTTGCCGAGATCCTGCGTGCTATCGCCAAGGACTTGGATAGCTAAGGGTCAAAAGCCTTAGACCCGTAACTAAAAGGTGCCCTAGCTGACGAAAGTTGGGCTGATTTTTCAATGATCAGTCCTAGGTTTGGCAACTAGGGCACTTTGTCGTTTGTGTAGGCGCGTGGGGGGGGGGCAGCGCGCGCCGCAGCGCTGCTACTTCTCAGCTGGAGCTTCAGCGTCGCCAGTGGCCTTGGACTCCTTGAGCTCCTCATCCGTCATGGTGGACAGGGACCACACCGTGTGCATTGGGGTCTCTTCGCCGTTGGCATCGCGGCCAATCATGAGCGTGGAAATCTCCACCACCTTTAGCTGGGGGCGCTCGCCGGTGGAGGCCTCAATCGGCGGCACGGAGCCGGGGATCTCTAGCGAGGTGGTTTCGTTGGCGCCGTGAGCGGTGCTGTCATTGGCGGCCGGGTCATCATAGATGGACAGCACGGACCACTCGTGGTTGTAGATAGCCTCGGGGATCTCCAATTTCAGGGTGTCATCGGGGCCCACCGTCAGGTTAGGCACTTCGCCCTCTTCGCAGTCCGTGCCGGGCTCGCAGACGATATAGGGAGAGACCTCTAAGGTGTCCTCGCCCACTGTGGCCGTGATCGTGACGTCTGCTGGCTCGGGGCCGGGGCGGTCGTTCCACCACTTCTGGAACAACACCACTGCAACGACGATGACTGCCACGGCGATAATGAGCGCCAGAAACTGCAGTAGCGACTTCTTCCTTGCTTGCTTCACGGTAGCCATGGCAGAAAATCCTACTCGAAGCGCACCCGGTACAGCTCATCCCAGAGCTTGCCGGTGATCCAAAACTCGTCGGTGCCCGGGATTCGGGCAATGCCGTTGAGGACCGCGTTGGGATCTGTAGAGGGAACGTGGTTGAGGTTCGCGGTATCAATAACCGCTGTGACCACGCCAGATTCCGGGTCGATGCGCAGGATATCCTCGCTCATCCAGACATTGGCATAGACCGCGCCATCGACGCACTCAAGTTCATTGAGGTTGTCCACGGGGGAGCCGTCGAGGGTGACCTCGGTGCGTGGGCCGAGCTCCTCGAAGGTTACTGGGTCGAGATGGCGCAGTGTGGCGGAACCATCGGACATGATGAGCTCGGAACCCGCGTTGCACAGGCCCCAGCCTTCGCCATCGTAGGTGGCACGATCGAGTTCCTGGAAGGTTTCGGGGTCTCGCAGGAAAGCTGTCCCGGATTTCCAGGTCAGCTGCCAGATGCCGGCGTCGGTCTGCGTGATGCCCTCGCCGAAGAATGAGCTCTCAAGCGCGGTTTCCTCCTGCGGGGTCTGTGTTCCGGGTTCGAGGCGCAGCAGCCGTGACTTGCCTTTGAGCCCGGTGCCGATCAGCACGTTGCCATCGGGGTCGACCTCCAAACCTTGGGTGAAGGTATCGGGAGGCAGCGGCGCGGTGTCGAGGACGGTGACGCCGAGGCGCTCTGGGGAGCTTGCGCTTGGCGACGCCCCACCCGTCCCCGTAGACGAGGAAGCGTCCTCGCGCGCGGGGTGAGAAGAGCATGATGTTAAGGGCGCGAGCAGTGTGGCAGCGGAGAGGACGGCAGTAAGCGCGCGGAGGGCGCGGGCGGTGTGGGGGAGAGGCATGACTGTCATTGTGCACTATGGCGCGGTACGTGATTAATAATGGGAGAGTGACTCGCAAGAAAAAGATGCATTCCCCGCTTCTCGATTCGACCGCCGTCAACCTGGCGCGCCGGGCCGTGGAGGAGGTGGGCGAGGGGGACGTCGGCAAGCACCGCGGCGTTGCCGGTGTGGGCCGCAACGTGGCCACTCACCGCTTTGATGCGCACGTGCCGGGCTATCCGGGGTGGGAGTGGCACGCCGTTGTTGCCTGTGCGGAAGGCTCGCGTACGCCGACCGTCAATGAGGTCGCGCTTGTTCCCGGCGGCCAGGCCCTTCAGGCACCGGAGTGGGTTCCTTATTCCGAGCGCCTGCGCCCAGGAGACCTTGGCCCGGGCGACCTCATGCCGCCCGCGCCCGATGACGACAGGCTGGAGGAAGGGAAGCTCTCCGAGATTGGCCTCAAGGAGGCCAAGGAGCGCTGGCGCAAGAAGTATGGGCCGAATTCGGACATGGCATCCCAAGCCCAGCTGCAGTGCAAAACCTGTGCTTTCTATCTCGAACTGCTGCCTAATTATGGTGTCTGTGCTAATGAATACTCGGCGGATGGAAAAGTGGTGCACGCCACCTATGGGTGTGGTGCGCATTCCGGCACGACCGTCCGTGAGGAGGGATCGGAGCAGGAGAGGCCCTTCGATGATGAGAGACCTATCTACTAAAGAGTGAGGTTTTCTTCCCGCGCGCAGCAGCAATGCCGCGTGCGGGTTTTGCGTTTTAGTGCCTGGATGGAGCACCCTTAGCAGGTAAAACTTCATTTCTCTAGATAGAAGGGGCGCTCTCTCACGATGAACGCAGCTATCGATCGCTATTTCAAGATTTCCGAACGCGGATCCACCGTAGGAACTGAGGTCCGCGCCGGCGTGGTCTCGTTCTTCGCGATGGCCTACATCATCCTCCTCAACCCTCTCATCCTGGGCACGTCCGCTGACGCTGCCGGCACCACCCTGGGCATCCCGCAGGTCGCCGCCGCCACCGCCTTGGTAGCAGGTGTCATGACCATCGCCTTCGGCATGATTGCTCGCTACCCGTTCGCCATGGCTGCGGGCTTGGGCATGAATACCTTCGTGGCCGTGACTATGGTTTCCCTCAACGGCCTGGAATGGCGCGAGGCCATGGGCCTCGTCGTCATTGAAGGCATCATCATCGTCCTACTGGCCATCTCTGGCTTCCGCCAGGCGGTCTTTGACGCCATCCCGGCCTCCATGAAAGCCGCGATGGGCGTGGGTATTGGTATGTTCATCGCGCTCATCGGTTTCGTGGATGGTCACTTTGTTACCCGCGTGCCGGATGCTGCGATGACTACTGTTCCGGTGAGCCTGGGCGTGAACGGCTCGATCGCTACGTGGCCGGCCTTCGTCTTCGTCGTGGGCCTGATCCTCTCCGCCTTCTTCGTCATCCGCCAAGTCCGCGGCGGACTGTTCATCGGCATCGTCATCACCACCATTATCGCCATGATCGTCCAGGCGCTGACCGGTTCCGAGGACTGGGGCATGGCCACCCCGGAGGTACCTAGCTCCCTGGGCGGTCTGCCGGATTTGTCGATTGTGGGCCAGGTTGATCCGATCGGCGCCTTCACGAAGCTGGGCGTGGTCTCCACCGTGCTGCTGATATTTACCCTGCTGCTCACCAACTTCTTCGATGCCATGGGCACCATGAACGGACTGGGCAAGCAAGCTAACCTCGTGGACGAGAAGGGCAACCTTCCGGAGATGAAGACCGCCCTGGTGGTTGAGGGCTTTGGTGCCGTTGCTGGTGGCGCTGGTTCGGTCTCCTCCAACACCGTGTTCGCGGACTCGGCAGCCGGCATTGGTGACGGTGCCCGCACCGGCCTGGCCAACGTGGTGACCGGCGTGATCTTCTTGCTGGCCATGTTCCTCACCCCGCTCTACGAGATTGTGCCCATTGAGGCAGCAGCCCCCGTCCTTGTCATCGTGGGTGTGATGATGGCGGCACAGCTCAAGGACATCGAGTGGAACCGCATGGAAGAAGCCATCCCGGCCTTCCTGACCATCGTGGTTATGCCTTTCACCTACTCCATCGCCAACGGTATTGGCGTGGGCTTCATCGCTTATGCACTGATGGCCACCTTCGCCGGCAAGGCCAAGAAGGTCCACTGGATCATGTGGCTCGTGGCCGCTCTCTTCGTGGTCTACTTTGCCATGGAGCCCATCAGCTCGCTGCTGGGATAGCCCGCCTGGGTTGAGATCTCAACCCTGCGCCTAAACTAGGGGCCATGCGTTTTGTCATCGATGACCCCACAGACCCTCGCCTGGACGATATCCGCGATCTCAAGCACGCGGATAAATCCGGCGAGGGTTTCGTCTTTGGTGAGGGCCCACTGTGCGTGGAGCGCCTGCTTGCCTCACGGTTCCCAGTGCGCTGCATCATCGGCTTTGAAGGAAAGCTCGACACGTTCTTAGCGAACCACGATGTTGGCGATATCCCCGTCTATCAGGTCACTCGTGCCACCTTGGGGGAGGTCACTGGTTTCGACATGCACCGCGGGCTGGTTGCCGCGGCCGACCGCGCGGAAGCCTGGACCGTGGACGAGGTCATTGATGGTGCTCGCACCCTGGCCATCATGGAAGGCGTGGGCGACCACGAAAATATCGGCTCGCTTTTCCGCAATGCCGCGGGCATGGATGTCGACGGCATTCTCTTAGGATCGGGGGCTGCGGATCCTCTCTACCGGCGCTCGGTGCGCGTTTCGATGGGGCACGTCCTGCGTTTGCCTTGGGCGCGTTTTGACGGCGGCTTTACCACCTGGCAGCGGGGCCTAGAGCAGCTGCGTGAAAAGGGGTTCCGGCTGGTGTCTCTGACCCCTCACCCAGACGCCGTGCATATTGCCGACGCCCTAGAGGGCGCGGACAAGGTGGCGCTGCTGGTTGGCGCGGAGGGGCCGGGCCTGACTGAGCATGCCATGCGCGCCACCGATGTGAGGGCGCGTATCCCCATGGCGGAGGGCACGGATTCCCTCAACGTGGCAACCTCAGCGGCCATTGCCTTCTACGAGCGCCAGCGCTCCCAGAGGCTCCGTGACGTCGACACCGCATAGCGGCGCACCAAGCCGCCGAGGTGCTTGGCGGTGCGGACGATCTCTTCGCCGGTGGATTCCGGCTCGAGGTCATGCTCTTCGTAGTCGTCATAGTCGTTGAGCCCCAGCTTCGCCACTGAGGTCGTGGCCACCTCGGCCACGGTGCGGCGCGGTGGGGGAGTGTCGACCTTCGGCTCGGGGCGGCCGTCGGTGGCATAGCCCACGACGTCCACGTCTGGGCCATCCTCACCCACTTCAATGCCCAGCCAGAACTCCTGGGCGGCTTCGGTGATGGTGAGCGGCTCGAAGGGCAGGGAGATACCGCCCACTGGCTCATCCATCTCCCCGGCCCAATAAGGGGCCTCAAAGGTTTCGGGCAGGCCATGATCCTCATAGAGGTTAAAGCGCGTTCCGCACAGGGAGCGCCGCAGGCGGCTGCCCGTCCAGTGCGCAAACCCGGCGTAGCCGGTCTCCGAATTGCAGGCGAAGGCGTAAATCTCCGTGGCGGGCACGGCCTCGCGCAGGGTGCGGGAGAGCTGCGAGAGAATCAGCTGATCATCGTGGATGATCGTCTGCACGACGGTCACACCGGGATAGCCGCCGACATAGAATTCACTCGCGCCGGGCTCAGCAGAACGGTTGAGGGGGAATTGCCCGATGGGCGTCACAGGTAGAGAAGGGTTGAGTTGAGCGAGGAACTTGCGGCCGAAACCGCGGTCTGCCTTGGGCTCGCCGCGGAGAACCTCGGCGGGATCGGCGGCGGTGACGTACCAGAGAGTGAGAACGGCGCTTTGGGTATCCACGGCAGGCTACTCGCTAGTTGCGGGGGCGCTTGGTAGAGGAGCGAACGCCGAGCAACACATCCTCCCAGTGCGGGGTGACGGCCTTGCGGCGGCGTTTGGTGGGTTTGGGCTCCGGATCCGGGTTCTGGAGGAAATCCTCGTCCACTCCCGTCTCCTTCTCCTCCGCCTGCTGTGCGGACGCTTCATTAGCGGGGGCCGCGTCCTCATCGCTGGCGGCCTCGGCCGGGTGCTCTCCACCGTGCGGGGATGGAAGCACGGAGGGCTCAGCATATCCGTCGGCGTCGTCTCGGTCGCCGGCGTTGTCGACGCCGGCGTAGGAAGACAGCTCCGTCACGCCGGGGGTACCAGCGCGCGCGTCCTCGTTGACCTCTCGGTCGTCGGCGTAGTCACGCCCATCGATGGCTTCGTCATAGCGCTCACCGCGGCCCACGGAGGTCAGCGAACGTACCGGCTGTACGAAGTCTGGGTCCGTCAGGTCAGCGGCGACGGAATTGCGTGCCTCCACCGTGGCTGGCGAGGACATCGTCTGCTTGAAGGTCCACTCCGCCTCGTTGGCGGACAGCCCGGTCTTCCACGTGATGCGCAGGATCCACGGCTCGCCCTGGTGACGGTAGGCATCCCACGTGGCCTCCGACAGCGAGTGCCCGCGGGCGGCGAAGGCGGTGGCCAGAATCTCCCACAGGGTGAGCTTGGCCGGGCCATCTTCGCGGATGGGGTGTGCCTGCTTGGCGACGTCCGCGATTCGCGCCCGCTCCAAGAGCACCGGGTGCGCGAAAGGCTCGATGCGGGATTCCGGAACGTCGAGTTCCTCAGCGATCTCCGCGGCGGTTGCGCCGGCGCGGATGCGGGATTGAATCTCATTGGGGCGCAGGCGGATTTCTTGTGCCTGCGGTGTGGGCTGGCTCTGCGGGGAGGAAGGTGAGCCGCCAGAGGCAGGCATGACGGTGTGCAAGCCGGTGGAGCGCTCAGCCTGTGCAGACGCGGTGGAGGAATCTTCGGTTGCCGTGGTGGCGTCGTCCTCCTCCTGGGCGGCCGAGCCTTCCGCCGCGGTTTCGGACTCGGATTCGGCAGAGTCGGCGGGAGCGAAAAGCTCGCGAAGCTCGTCGGTGACTTCGAGGAAGAACTCCTCACCATCCTCAGCCCGGAGGACGAGCGAGGTGTCAGTTGAGTCGCTGGGTGCGAGGAAAATCTCGCGCATGATGGCGCTCCTTAGCCTGGTAGCGGACATGTGATGAAGTCCACTTTACCCAGAACATGCCCCGAACTCTGGCAAGAGCGCGGGGCATGTTGTACGCGGCAACAAATAAATGCAACAAATGTTGTTGTGCGGCTGAAGGAGCTTCGAGCGAAGCTTAGCGGTTGTCTAGGACGTAATCGATAGCCTTGATGAGCTTGGTGACGTCCGCCGAATCAATTGCCGGGAACAGGCCCACGCGCAGCTGGTTGCGGCCTAGCTTGCGGTAGGGCTCGACGTCGAGAATGCCGTTGGCGCGCAGCGTTGCGGCGACCGCAGCGGCATCGACGCTGTCCTCGAAGTCAATGGTGCCGACCACCAGGGAGCGCTCGGAAGGCTCGGCCACAAAGGGGGTGGCCTCCGGGCGGGCCTCGGCCCAGTTGTAGAGGATGGAAGAGTTCTCCGTCGTGCGCTTGACCATCCCGTCGAGGCCGCCGTTGGCGTTCATCCACTGGACCTGGTTCTCCAGCATGAGCAGCGTGGCTACAGCCGGGGTGTTATAGGTCTGGTTCTTGCGGGAGTTGTCCACTGCAGTCTGCAGGTTGAGGAAGGCCGGGATGAAACGATCGGAGGAGTTGATCTTCTCGATGCGCTCCAGGGCTGCCGGGGACATTGCTGCCAGCCACAGGCCGCCGTCGGATGCAAAGCACTTCTGCGGGGAGAAGTAGTAGACATCGGCATCCGACATATTCACGGGCAGGCCGCCGGCACCCGAGGTGGCGTCGATGACGACGAGCTGCTCTGCGTTATCCGGATGAGGGCGGGTTACCGGAACCATAGCGCCGGTGGAGGTTTCATTGTGGGCCCAAGCGATGATGTCGGCGCCTTCGGCGTCGGCGGCCTTCGGATCCGGGGCGGTACCAACTTCGGCTTCGGTGACGAGCGGGGCGTCAAGCCAAGGGGCGTTGGCTGCGGATTTAGCAAATTTAGAGGAGAATTCACCGAAGCTTAGGTGGGCTGATTTCTTCTCAATCAGGCCGAAGGTTGCTGCGTCCCAGAAAGCGGTAGCGCCGCCGAGGGAGAGAACGATTTCATAGCCCTCTGGCAGGGAAAACAACTCAGAGAGTCCTTCGCGGATGGAACCGACGAGGTTCTTGACGGCCGGCTTGCGGTGCGAGGTGCCAATGATGGTGTCGGCACCGGCGGTGATTGCCTCAATTTGGGCGGGGCGAACCTTGGAGGGCCCGCAGCCAAAGCGGCCGTCGGAAGGGAGGATATCTGCTGGCAGGACGAGTTCTGAGTTGCTCATGTGGGCAGTGTAGCCTAATTTCGTTCGCGCACTAGATACTTTGCCAGGATTGCCAATGTTGGCAGAGTCACAAGTTTTGCTACAGTGTGAAGAGGTTTAGATCTGTCGCGCCGGCTTTGGTCGGCGTTGAACATTGAGGAAAGGAAAACACGTGGCTTCTGAAAAGAACAAGGTTGTACTGCAGTACCCCGGCGGCGAGTACGAGATGGACATTAAGCAGTCCACGGAGGGTGACTCCGGCTTCGATATTGGCAAGCTCCGTAACGAGACTGGCTTGGTGACCTTCGACCCGGGTTATGCAGCGACCGGTTCCACCGAGTCCAAGATCACCTTTATTAATGGTGAGGAAGGCATTCTCCGCCACCGTGGTTATGACATCGCGGATTTGGCTGAGAACGCCACCTTTAACGAGGTGTCCTACCTGCTGATTAAGGGCCACCTGCCGACTGAGGACGAGCTGTCGAAGTTCAACACTGAGATTCGCCACCACACTCTCTTGGATGAGGACTTTAAGGCCGCCTTCAACATCTTCCCGCGCGATGCGCACCCGATGGCCGTGCTGGCCTCCTCCCTTAACATTCTCTCCGCTTACTACCAGGATCAGCTCAACCCACTGGATGAGGAGCAGCTGGACAAGGCTACTGTCCGCCTGCTGGCTAAGGTCCCGATGCTGGCCGCTTATGCCTACCGTGCGTCGCAGGGCAAGCCTTATATGTACCCGGATAACAAGCTCAACGCGCGCGAGAACTTCCTGCGCATGATGTTTGGTTACCCGACTGAGGAGTACGAGGTTGACCCTGTTGTGGCCAAGGCTCTGGACAAGCTCCTCATCCTCCACGCTGACCACGAGCAGAACTGCTCCACCTCCACCGTCCGCATGATCGGCTCTGCGCAGGCCAACCTGTTCGTTGCCATCGCCGGTGGCATCAACGCACTGTCTGGCCCGCTGCACGGTGGCGCTAACCAGGCCGTTCTGGAGATGCTTGAGGATATCCAGAACAACCACGATGGTGACGCTACCGACTTCATGAACCGCGTGAAGAACAAGGAAAAGGGCGTTCGCCTCATGGGCTTCGGCCACCGCGTGTACAAGAACTACGACCCGCGCGCGGCCATCGTCAAGGACACTGCTCACGAGATCATCGATCACCTGGGCGGCGACCCGATGCTGGATCTGGCCATGAAGCTCGAGGAGATTGCGCTGAACGACGACTACTTCGTCTCCCGCAAGCTCTATCCGAACGTCGACTTCTACACCGGCTTGATCTACCGCGCCATGGGCTTCCCGACGGACTTCTTCACCGTCCTCTTCGCCATCGGCCGCCTGCCGGGCTGGATTGCTCAGTACCGCGAGCAGCTTGAGCTCAACACCAAGATCAACCGCCCGCGCCAGATTTACACCGGCGAGACCCTGCGTAAGGTCACCCCGCGTAGCGAGCGCTAAACAGTAACCTCAGCGGCGGTCTTCCACAGGCTGCCGTGGCTTAGCGTATAGCCCATACGCTGCATTTCTAGGGCCGAGCCCCACATCTCCGCTTATACTGGAGGGCGTTGTGGCTCGGCCTACGTGTATGCGGCCAGCAAAGAAGAAAGTAATCCAAGGAGGATAATCCCCAATGGAAAAGCCCGTAATTGAGCCGGCAACGGAGCCTGCTCCCCAGGACCTTGTCATCGAAGACATTGTGGTGGGTGACGGCGCCGAAGCCCAGCCGGGCGGCTTCGTTGAGGTTCACTACGTTGGTGTTGACTATGAGACGAACCAGGAATTCGACTCTTCGTGGGGTCGTGGCCAGTCCATCGAGTTCCCGCTGACTGGCCTCATCGCCGGCTGGCAGGAAGGAATCCCGGGTATGAAGGTGGGCGGCCGCCGCAAGCTGGTCATCCCGCCGGAGAAGGCTTATGGCCCGGCTGGTGGTGCACACCCGCTGTCTGGCCGCACGCTGACCTTCGTTATCGATCTCATCCGCGCCTAGCGTAGAAGGGCATA
The DNA here is from genome assembly GCF_001808885.1 of Corynebacterium sp. HMSC074E01. NCBI lineage: Bacteria > Bacillati > Actinomycetota > Actinomycetes > Mycobacteriales > Corynebacteriaceae > Corynebacterium > Corynebacterium sp. HMSC074E01. The sequence continues at coordinate 602,554 of NZ_KV794854.1, read as the reverse complement.
GCCCTTTCCGTTTCCCGAAACGACGCCCTTACCGGCCGTGCACTAGAGCACGGCACACATTGGTGAGGGCGTTTCGCGCGTTTTCGTCTGGGTTGAAGGACGCGAGCCGCCATTTTCCGCCACACAGCGCGCGGGAGTGCGGCACAATGGAGGGCATGAGTGTCCCACAAACTACGTTCAATGATGACCGCGAGATGCCGCTGCTGGGTCTCGGCACCTACAAGATGCACGGGGAGGAGCTTGTCCGCTCCGTGCGTGAAGCCATCGACCTGGGCTACCGCCACTTCGATACTGCCACCCTCTACGAGAATGAAGAAGAGCTAGGCCAAGCGCTCAACGCCGCTATGAAGGCTGGCGACGTGACCCGTGATGAGCTCTTTATTACCAGCAAGGTGTGGCACGACCACCATGGCAAGGACAAAGTGGGCCAGGCCTTCCGTGAGTCCCTGGACAAGCTGCAGCTGGATTACCTTGACCTGTACCTTATCCACTGGCCCTGGCCACAGGGCGGGTTGTACGTGGAGACCTTTGAGGAGATCGCCCGCATGCAGGGCATGGGGCAGATTGCATCGATTGGCGTGGCCAACTTTTATGAGGAAACTCTGCAAACCCTGATCGATGAGACTGGTGTCGTTCCTGTCCTCAATCAGGTTGAGTTGCATCCGGGCTTTACGCAGCCGGAGCTGCGTCAATTCCACGATAGCCATGGCATCGTGACGGAGGCGTGGTCGCCGTTGGCCCGCGGCATCATCCTCAATAACCCAGAAGTTATGGCCGTGGCCGAGAAACACGATATTACTGCTGGCCAAGCTGTCCTGGCGTACCTGTTGAGCAAGGGGATTTCGGTCATTCCGAAGTCCAGCCGCCGCGAGCGCTTGGAGGAAAACTTCGCTGCCGCGAAGGTTGAGCTCACTGCAGAGGATATTGCGGCTCTCGACGCGCTTGATGGCAAGGAAGGATTTGGCCGCATGTTCAAGGACCCGCGTGAGTTTCCTGGCGCCTAAAGCTTGAACACTTAGGGGACGCGTTATGCGCCCGTGAGCGATGGAGCCCGTCTTCCGCACCGTGCTCTTTCTTCCTTCAATATTGGGGAAGAGGAGTGGGGGTGCTGAAGGCGGGCTTTGTTGTGTTCCTGGGGGTGGAAATCGGCAGGGGAGGGCAGTGAAGATCTGTTAAAAACCCTGTGAAGTTTCGGTTTGCTAAATTAGATTCCCTCTTTGAATTCTCCTGTGGGGGTGTTAGCGGTGAGCTGAAAATGCCTTGTAGATGCAAGGAGAGGGGGTAGCAAAAGTGTGTGTTATTAACTTTTCTTGGCAGGATTTACAACCTTGCAAGAGTGGTTAGGTAACTTACTGTGCAAGGCAAAACGTGATTGAAGACACTAACTTTTGTCTCTCACCGCGGTTTGTGGAGAAAAGACCCTTTGTAAGGAGAGCGACATGACTGACGCACCTGCTTCGATTAACTCGCGCCGCGAACCAACGCCGCAAGAGTTCGTCGAGATGCGTGATAGCTCGCAGTTTTCTAAGCTGCGCGGCACATACCGCAAGTTCACCTTCCCCATGACTGTGGCGTTCTTTGTGTGGTACGTCCTCTACGTGCTGGCCGCCGTTTTTGCGCCAGACTTCATGGCTATTGAACTTGGGGGAGGCTGGAACGTCGGCCTCATCTTCGGCCTGGCCCAGTTCCTGACCACCTTCATCATCACGTATATCTACGTCAATTACGCCAACAAGAACATCGAGCCGCAGGCAGCGGCCATTCGCCAGGAACTGGAGGGCTAAACAATGCAGACCATTACCTTGGCCGCAGCGGAATCCTCCGCCGGCAACCCGATTCTGAATATTTCAGTCTTCGCGGCGTTCCTTGTTGTCACCATGTACGTGGTGCTGAAAGCCGGAAAGTCCACCAAGGAAGCCTCTGACTTTTACACCGGCGGCGGTAGCTTCTCCGGCCGGCAAAACGGCCTTGCTATCTCTGGCGACTACCTGTCCGCCGCATCCTTCCTGGGCATCGTGGGTGCCGTGGCGCTCAATGGCTACGATGGCTTCCTTTACTCAGTGGGCTTTTTCGTCGCCTGGCTCGTTGCGCTGATGCTCGTCGCCGAGCCAATGCGTAACGTCGGCCGTTTCACCATGGCGGACGTGCTGTCCTTCCGTCTCAAGCAGCGCCCGGTGCGCGTGGCGGCGGCGATTTCGACCCTGTTTGTGTCGTTGTTCTACCTCATTGCGCAGATGGCCGGTGCCGGCTCCCTGGTTGCCGTGCTGCTGGATATTCATGAGTTCAAGTGGCAGGCCGTCGTCGTCGGCATCGTGGGCATCCTCATGATCGTCTACGTCCTTGTCGGCGGCATGAAGGGCACGACCTACGTGCAGATGATCAAGGCCGTGCTCCTTGTGACCGGTGTGGTCATCATGTGCATCCTCACCTTCGTCATGCTCAAGGGGGGCTTCAGCACGCTCTTCACCCAAGCGATTGATATGCACGCTAGCTCCGCTGCTATCAAGGAAGGCGGCTACGAGGCCACCCAGATTATGGAGCCGGGTCTGAAGTACGGCAAGAACCTCACCACCAAGCTGGACTTCATCTCCCTGGGTATCGCCCTCGTTCTCGGTGTTGGCGGTCTGCCGCACGTTCTCATGCGCTTCTACACGGTGCCGACCGCTACCGAAGCTCGCCGCTCTGTTACCTGGGCTATCGTCATCATCGGTGCCTTCTACCTCATGACCCTGGTTCTGGGCTACGGCGCGGCCGCCCTCGTTGGCCCGGACCGCATTCTCGCCGCACCGGGTGGCGCAAACTCTGCGGCACCGCTGCTGGCGCTGGAAATCGGTGGTTCCATCTTCATGGCGGTCATCTCCGCGGTGGCCTTCGCTACCGTTCTGGCTGTTGTCGCCGGCCTCGCCATCACCGCCTCAGCCTCTATTGCGCACGATATCTACCACTCCGTCATCCGCAACGGTGAGTCCACCGAGGCTGAGCAGGTCCGCGTTTCCCAAATCACCGTGGTCGTCCTGGGCATTGTCTCCATCATCCTGGGCATTCTGGCCATGACCCAGAACGTTGCCTTCCTGGTATCCCTGGCCTTTGCCGTGGCTGCCTCCGCCAACCTGCCGACCATCCTGTACTCCCTGTACTGGCGTCGATTCAACACCGCAGGTGCCGTGGCATCGATGTACACCGGTGTCATCTCCTGCTTGGTGCTCATCTTCCTGTCCCCGGCAGTCTCCGGTACCCCGACCTCGATGTTCCCGAACGCTGACTGGTCCATCTTCCCACTGTCCTCCCCGGGTCTGGTCACCATCCCGCTGGCCTTCTTTGCTGGCTGGATCGTCTCCATCATGACCCCGCCGGACAACCTGGATGAGCTGTCCGCCGAGATGGAGGTTCGCTCCCTGACCGGCGTGGGCGTTGAGGCGCCGGTGGATCACTAAAACGCCTCAATCACACCGTTTCAGGCGGTAGAGAGTAGAATCAAACATCGTGTTTTACTCTCAGCCTTCTCACAGGGCGGCGTCAGCGCGAGCTGGCGCCGCCCTTCTGGCGTGCGTACTCGGTGCTGCCTCTCTCGTCGCGTGCTCGCCAGCGCACGAAGAAGACTCCTCGGCTGGCGGTTCAGCGCAGACCAGCGCACGCAAACCTGGCCCCATCACCCATAGGAAGGGGCAGCTGCAGCTGGCCGCTGTCCCGGACTCGGTAGGTCAGTTCCTCAAGGGCGATGAGTCCAAGGCCATCACGTATTACCGCATTGAGACGGGCATGCACATGGGCTCGACCACCGAACACCAGCCGCGCTATGCGCTGAGCCTGATCAAGCTCTACATCGCCACCTACGTGCTGGAACGCGGGTCCTTTGAGGACAAGTACGTAGCGCTGGATATGATTGCTGATTCCTCTGACGAGAGCGCCGCACAGCTCTTTGAGAAATATCCGCGATCTATCGATGCCATCGCTAAGGAATACGGCTTGGAGTCCACGTCCGCGGGGGAGGACTGGGGGCATTCCATGACCTCTACGTACGACGTCGTGCGGTTTATTGTCCAGCTCATGGAGGATGATCCGACGCACCCTGTGTTGGTGGCGATGTCCCACGCCGATGCCGTATCGGCCGACGGATATGAGCAGAACTATGGCACCGCGAAGCTGAGCGACGTCGTGGGCTCTAAATGGGGATGGTCGGACAGTAAGGACCGCCATTCCTCGGTGTCTTTTGGGGAGAACTTCGTTGTAGCTGCGTCCATCGAAGGCAGCGCTCAGGAACTCACGTCTTATGTACGCAAGGAGATCACCGGTAAGAACCTGGTGAAGGGCAACAACTTGAACAAGGAGGCGCTGGCTAATCCTGGCGCTGTTGCCACGCGCTTGACGACGTCCAGCGCTGCGCCCACTGCGACCTCCACGACGGCGACGTCGGCTGCCGCGACATCTTCCTCTTCGGAACCGTCTTCCTCTGTGCCGTCCTCTCAGCCAACGTCTAAAGCGTCGGCCTCGAAGACCCCCGGGGCGCGCTAGAAGACCGCGCCCCGGGACGGCTATTAGCCCATGGACTTGCGCACGGTGTTGAGGATATCTACCGCTCCGCGCACCTGATCATTGCTGATGGAAGAACCAGCAATGGTGATGCCATCGCTGCTCACGCTGGAGCCGCGACCAGTGGGATCCGGCAGGGTGATGTTGGGCAGCGGGATGTTGTCCGGCACGGTCGGGATGTCCTTGACCTTGGGCGGAGTCACCGCGCCTTGGCCCGGGGTCCACTGGCCCCAGTCGTTGGCGTAGACGGTGTTGATATCGCAGGTCACGCCGTCGATGGTGGCTTGGTTCTTGGCTTTTTGGTGGATGGTGGTGCGCGGGTGAATCTTGCTGCCCGAACCCCAATCGTGCATCCAGTAGAACTGGCCAATGCGGTCGTTGACGCACCAGTCGATGACGTTGTAATTGCCGTACACGCCGGTCTGGTAGCCGGCGGCGCTCAGCGCCGTCGAGAAGGCCTTGAGGTAGGGGCGAATCTGGTTCTCGTACTGGGCACGGGTGGGGTTGTCATCGATCGCGATGTAGATCGGGCGGCCCGTCGGCCCACCAGCGGCCTTGTGGATGGCGATGGCCTGCGGTGCGTGGACTGCAGCGCCCGCAGCGCCGTTGAGCCAGTCGGCGGTCTCGGCACGTCCGAACTGGTAAATGGAGGCGGTCTTCAGGCCGACTGCGGCGTTGGCCTTCGTCTCCGCCAGCGTGACGGGCTTGCCCTTCATCCAGTCGGCGCCGGGGCGGCGCTGGGAAACATAGCGAATGGCGCCAAGGTGGCCTGCAGCCTTGATTGCGCGCGCAGAAGGGACACCGGCGGAGAAGTCAATGATGGTGCCTAAAGCTGGGCCCACGGCGAGCGCAGCGGGTGCTTGGCTGCCGATGGCGCCGGCGGTCAGCGCGAGAGCGCCGGCCTTGATGAGCGAGCGGCGGGACAGAGGCATAGTGGAGTTCTCCTAAAGGGCTGAATGCAACGATGCAGGCGAGGGTGAAGAAAGTATCTGGGATAACTTTAGTCACTATGGTCTAAAATTTCACCACGGAGCCCCAAACGACGGAGGGATAAGTATGGCTGAAGAGCTGAGAATGCGTTTCATTCAGGGAGACAGCGTTTTCCGGCTGAACCACCAGCAGTTCAGCGATGCTGAGGTGCAAGCGATGCTTCAGGGCTACATCGAGAACTGTCGCCGGAACTCTCAGTGGATCCTCGATACCCGTGAAGAAGGAAACACCCTCGTGGTGGAGCACCTTTTTCCTGCGGAGGAATTCATCGAGGCGAATAGTGACCGCATGGATATCGATGAAGCCTTCGTTGAGTCGTTGCCCCTGACCTATCCCATCGTGTTTGAGATCCGTTCCGGCTACCTGCGTGTCCACAAGCCGCTAGCCAATAAATACGGAGCTCTCCTGTCTGACTTCATTCGTGGCTTGTGGGAAGTTCTGCTGCAAGGGCAGGTGAAATGCCTGTGGGATCACGGCTTTGCGCAGTGTGGTGGTGTGGGAACGATACAGCTCAACGCCTATGGTTTGCTGGAGCCGGACGAGCCAATTATCGGTTTCTACCGGGTAGACGTTGATATGCAGCACGAGGCTTGGGCATACATCACCCCGCAGGGTCTCATCCTGGTTTTCGATGATGACGACGTTCTTGCCTTCGACAAGGTAGATATGCGTAACCCCTCGGTTCCTACTGGAGTCTTTAGTTTCAGCATGATCAAGGTCGAGGTGGTTGGGGCCGGAGGCGGGCAAACCGTCAAAACCGCGTTAAGTCCGAAGGACCTCGGGGAACTGGACCAGGCGCGGGCGGATATCCGCACGATGTTGTCCTCACCGCATCAGGGTCGGCCGCGCCGCATGGTGGATCCCAACCCGCTTCCTTGGCTCATGGTGGAAGGCGAAGAGCTGGGATACATGGCCCAAGCGGACCTTGAACGCTATCGCCGCCGGCACCGCGATGCTGGGCGCAACCCTTTTGGGGACGGCCCTCGCAACGTGCAGGAAGCTATGGGCAACCCCTTCGCCGAATCCTGGGAGGAGAACCCCTCGCGCGACGATAACCCTTTCGCTTAAAGCGCCCCACAGGCGCTTAAGGCGTGCAGCCTTAGGGCTGGGTCGTGCGGAACGTGACGTTGGTGGGGTTTTCTACCGTGCGGGACACGGTGCAGTCCTTGTCGTGGGAGATGCGCACGAGGCGATCCACCATGGACTGGGCTTGGCGGCCGGCGTCGGTATCAGGGAAGCGGAGGGAGAATTCCACGTCGACGTCGCTCAGCCTTGAGGCGCCGTCCTCGTCGACGCGGGTGCCTTCCACATGGACGTCGAAAAGCTCCGGCTCCGTGCGCCGGGAGGTAACTACGTCGACATCCACGGCCGAGCAGCCCGCCACGGCAGCGAGCAACAGCTCGACCGGACTCAGTAGTCCCTCGCCCGAGCCGAATTCGAGGGTCGCGCCCGCAGCATTCGTGGCACGGTAGTGGCCGGTATCTACGCGGGTGACATCGACGTTGTATTTCTTCGTGATATTGCTCATGAGCGTTCATCCTAGCGGCGGATAATCTTTTAAACGGGCGTTCATGCGGTCGTTACGTGGGGGCAAGCTGCGCAGAATATATTTCTGGTGTCTCTTTTGGCTTTATTCACTGTGATTGGAAGATCTATGACTTCTCGCCGCCTGCTCGGCACCGTGGTCACCGCTTCGGTGGCCGGTACGTTCCTCGTTGCCCCTGCCTCTGCTGCCGAACCTGCAGAAGGCCTGGGCTCGCGTTTTAGCATCGGCGTGCTGCCGGATACCCAGTTCTATTCCCGTTACTCCACACCGGAAACGGGCAACCTGGCCCAGGCGCGCTACGGCAGTGAACCGTTTAAGGCACAGGTCGAGTGGCTGGTGAAGAACCAGGAAGCGCTGAACATGGACTTCGCGACGCACCTTGGTGACGTGGTGGACCAGCCGGACGTCGACGGCGAGTGGAAGGTTGCCGATGAAGCCATGAAGGTCCTCGATGATTCCGACCTGAACTACTCCATCCTCCCGGGCAACCACGACATGATTCAGGATGGTTCAGCGCATCCCTACAACGACTACTTCAGCGCTGAGCGCGCGAAGGCCGCCAACCCGGAAACCTTCCAGGAGCGCCATACCGCGGTTAACAGCGACTCCGAGTACCACATTTTTGAAGCCGAGGGCCAGAAATACCTGGTTCTGGCGCTGGCCTGGCGCGCGGATGATGCGGCGCTGGACTGGGCACAGGGAGTTCTCGACGCTCACCCAGACCTGCCGGTCATCCTCACCAGCCACGAGGTGCTCAACATTAATGGCGCTGGCGAGGTCTTCTACTCCGATGACTATGGCCAGGGCCTGTGGGACAAGTTCATTAAGAAGAACGACCAGATCTTCCTCACTATGGGCGGCCACCACCACGGCGCGGGCTACCGCGTGGACAAGAACGATGCGGGCCACGACGTCATCGGCATCTTGCAGGATTATCAGATGGCCTATCAGGGCGGCAATGGCCTGCTCGGCGTGCTGGAGTTTGACCTCTCCGGCAACGAACTGGAGATGACCGCCCTGTCCCCGTGGGTGGCACAGAAGCCAGCTAAGGAGCTCACGCAGTTCGACAAGCTCATTCTCGACGGCAAAGGCGATAGCTACCACGTGCCGCTCAACTTCAAGGAGCGCTTCGCTGACTTCGCCCCGGAGTGGAGCATCGGTGATGAAAATGACCCGGATCTTGGCCAGAAGGCCCGCGACATCGTTGAGGAAGGCTACACCCCGTACACCATTCCGCAGGACCAGCTGCCGGAGGGCCCGAATGACTACGTGAAGGCTGATGAGACCGTCTTCCACTGGCGCCCAGGCCAGACCAAGGACAAGGACGGCAAGCAGCTTGCCGACGGCGACGTGGCCACCGAAGGCGCAATCATTCCGGATGCCTTCGGTTCCGACGGTGCCGGTGACCTGGTTCGCGAAGGCGGCCCTTCCAACCTGGGCGAGCGCATCACTTACAGCACGGACCACCACCCGCTGTCCTCCGATTCCGGCTCCCTCTACTGGTCTGACCCGGCCGGCAAGCTCGCGATGGCGGAGTTCCGCTCCAAGGAGGGCGCTGAGATCAACAAGGTCGATACCTCCGCGGGCTACACCTTCGAGTCCTTCGTGAAGATCCCGAAGTATTTCAACGGCTCTGAGCACGGCTGGGGGAGTGCGCTCTCCCGCGACTCCAGCATTGCTGAGCTTGTCGACGGCTCTGATGACACCGACCCCACCGTCATGTTCGGCATCTCCAACCTGCGTGAGCTGCGCTGGTGGGCGGAGCCCAAGGAAGGTGAAGGCTCGACCGTGTGGTCTCACGAGGTTCCCACCGATGAGTGGATGCACATCGCCGTAGTAAACAAGCCGGACTCCGACACCGTAGAGATGTTCATTAACGGTGCTCCTATCCTGCGTAACGCCAAGGGCGCTGAGGGCTTGCTCCCGCGCGACCTGCAGTGGGTCATGGGCGCTGGCTTTGATAACCGCAAGCCGCAGGACCCGTGGTACGGCTGGATTGGTGAGACCCGCCTGACCCAGGGCGTTCTGGACTCCGATGAGTGGCTCACCGCCCGCCCTGCCGCAAAGGAGGAAGGGCCGACCACCTCCACCACGACGCCTAGCGAGCCAACCAAGCCCACTGAACCGACTCACACCAACGAACCTTCCGCCGACGACATGGCTGCGGCCTTCTTCGCCGGCTCGAGCCGCGGCGCGAAGATTATTGCTCCAATCCTGGCAGTCATCGCAGTCCTTGGCGGTGCTGCCTACGGCCTCATTCCCACCATCAACCGCATCTTCGGTCTGAACATCCCACAGCCACAGCTGCCGAAGATTCCGGGCCTGAACTAGAGAGCTCAGCCCACTAACCTCCATCCCCCGTCTCACAGTGAGACGGGGGATTTTCTGTTGTGTTGCTACATTTCGCGGCGGTCACTATTTGTTAGAAACGTTGCTTCGATGAAGCGGCTTCGCTGCGTGGCCAACGGCAATCTAGTTATGGACAAACCATTCTGGAATGAGTAGTGTGAAACTTATGGGACGGCCTCGTAAATTCAATGAAAAAGAAGTTCTTGCCGGCGCGATCGCGTTATTTGGCACGAACGGATTCACTGCAGTCTCAGTGGATGATGTGGTGAATCAACTGGGACTTAACCGGTCCAGCTTCTACAACCTTTATGGCTCGAAGCATGGACTGTTTCGTGCAGCAGCTGAAACGGTGTGCGCTGAAGCTGAAGGCGGCCGAGTATCGGATGCGACAAAGGACTTCGTGGTGGTGGCACTGGTTGAGGTGGCGCCAGTCAGTAAGGATTTACGCGAGCTTATCCAGCGGGCTTATGAACTGTGCTTCACGGGCCCGGAATCGTTAGGGCAGCATGCGCTCGCCCGTGCACAAGGACGCAAACACTAAGGGGAGGCATCATGAACAACAAACTCACTCTGACAGAAACAGAACTCATCGTCGAACCACTCGGGCTAGATAAGCTCTGGTCGTTGACCGGCAGTATCAAGGTTCCGTGGGAGCATGTGCGAGGCGCTACCCATGACCCTGGCATGAAGCATGAGCCAAAAGGTTTTCGTGCGCCGGGGCTGCGCAGTGGACAGAAGCTAGCGGGCACCTTCCACGCGGATGGCGGCCGACATTTCTGGAACATTAGCGGCTATGAGAATGCCGTTGTCATCGAGCTTAAAGACGAGCATTTCGATCGGTTCATCGTTTCCTTGGAGAACCCGACTGAATGTGTAGCGCGCATCAACGAAAAGGCTCAGGCCGTCTGAGCCTGACGTGTCCCAGCGTCAGTGCTTGATGTCATTCACGGTAAATGGCAGGCGAAAACTGTGAATTCTCGTCCACTATTCACGGAGAATGACACGTTTAGGCTGAACGGCTCTCGGTTCTGGAGTTAAAGTGCCCCAGGTTTTGTCCTATCTACTCAGTCGGGACAAAACAGGGACACTTCAATCATCACTGACCTGCAGCTCAACCTGACGCAGGCGCAGTGGGTCAACAGCCTCTATGCGGTGCTACTGGCGGAGCTGCTCTGCGACGGGGCAAGATTGCGGATACCTGGGGACGCAAGCGCGCCTTCCTCACCGGCCTGACAATATTCGTGGCAGGCAGCGTATTGGCGGGATTTCCTACCTCGACCGCCACGTGGATCTCCGCGCGCGCAGTACAGGCAATCGGTGCTGCGTTCATCATGCCTTCCACGCTTTCCACGGGTAAACCGTATTCCGCGGCAAATACCGCGCAACAGCCTTTGGTGTGTGGGGCGCGGTAATTTCCGGTGCGGCAGCGGTCGGACCCTTGCCGGTGGTGCACTGACGGAATGGGTGTCCTGGTATTCGCGATTATCGAGGGCCCGACCTAGGCTGGTGGGAGCCCCAATCCTCATTCAGCTTCTTTGGCTGGACCTGGTTCGAAAACGCGGCTATTTCACCGGTTCCGCTAGGGCTCACGGTTTCGGCCGTGGGCTTCGCGCTGTTAATCAGGTCGGAAAAGCACCGCGAGCGGGGTCACCGCTCGGTGCTGTTGTATCTTGAATTGTTTTCTTATTCCACGTTCTCGTGGGACAATATCACCGCTGGTGCGGTAGCAATCGGCGAGTTTGCCATCATCTTCGTGTTGCTGCTGTACCTGATTAATACGTTGGACCTCTGCACGGTGTTGTCTGGCCTGGTGCTGGCAGCCACGGCAATCGGTGCATTCTTCTCCGTTGCAGCAGCCCCCACGTCGCGGCACGGTACGGGGCGCCTGGCACCGTGCTCATTGGGCTCGGCTTGGAAGCCGTCGGCGTCCTTATCCTCGTCCTGCTTATGGGGCCGGATACGAATGGTTGGATCATCGCCGCGCCGCTGACCCTGTACGGCTTGGGCCTAGGGTTCGCCTCCGCGCAGCTGACCGGCACGATGCTGCGGGATATTCCCGTCGATGACTCCGGGCAAGCCTCCGCAACGCAAACCACCGTGCGCCTGGGGCAGTGGTGTGGGCCTTAAGCGAAGGCATGGCCAACGCCGCGCAGTGGTCGCTCGTAGCCGCTACCGCATTCTTCGCTCTGAGCTTTGTCGGTGCACTTAGGGTGCTCCGTGCTGCGGGGGAGAAGGGTGCCCCCGCAAACAACGCCGATCTCGGTGCCCGCGTTAATCGCGTCCCGAACTGATTTTCCACCCGCGTGCTGCTTTGCGTTGCTGCCAGAAGTGACGGTAGATACCGGGGACATCGGAAAGCTCAGAATGCGTGCCCAGCTGGCTGACTTGCCCGTGTTCATCCAAGACTACGATTTGATCAGCAGATTTGATTGTATCCAGCTTATGGGCGATGACAATAAAAGTAGATTGCTCCCGTAGCTCGTCCATCGCAGCAAGAATGTTTGCCTCATTTTCTGCATCGAGCGCGGAGGTAGCCTCATCAAAGAGTACAATCGGCGCTTGCTTGAGAAGCGCGCGAGCTACAGATACGCGCTGGCGTTCACCACCGGATAGAAGCCGACCGCCTTCACCAACAGGAGTATGCCACCCTAGGCGGTTGGCAATAGAAGTCACGCCTGAAAGATCAGCTGCGCGGAAGACTTCCTCATCGGAGGCGTCGGGACGACCAACGCGGATATTAGCGATTAACGAGTCGTCGAAGAGGTAAACGTCCTGAAAGACCATGGACAGCCTGGACATTAACTGTTCGGTTCCAAGCTCGCGGATATCTACGCCGTCAACCATCACCGCCCCGGAATCTACATCCCAGAATCGCGAAATAAGGCGCGCAATTGTGGTCTTTCCGGAGCCAGAAGGACCGACAATGGCGGTAACGGTGCCTGGTCGAGCATGGAAAGTGACATCTACCAATACTGGTGTATCGCCGTATCCAAACGTGACATTAAGCAGCTCTACATTTCCCGAACCATCGCCTAGGCGCGGAGTAGTGGGTTCTGGCAGGGAAGGAGCATCGGTGATGAGCTCAGTTTCTGCAAGCGCGATACGGCCGGCATCTAAACCGACGAAAGAAGAACCCAGCTGCTCAAGCGTGCGGGTAAACCTCAAGCTGATTCCGATGATCGCAATTGTTTCTAGTGGCGATAGGGCGCCTTCAACGGCAAGATCCGCGGAGACCATAATGAGAGCCACAATGAAGATCTGCACTACTATGCCGTTGAGTAGCAAAGCTAATGTGGATACCCATAGCTCGCGTATTCGTGCTTTATGGTCGATTTCTAGCGCTTGCTCTAGTGGCGCAAAAACTTGTGATTGTCCTGCCGCGCGCAGGGCTGGTTGACGGTTAGCAAATTCTACGATGCGCTGGGAGAGCTCTTTACTCGGCCCCAGTGCGCGGTTCGATGCTTTCTCACGAATCCATGCAGCCAACTGCATCACCACGAGCGCCAATGGTGCGATGATAAGAAGGACCAAGCCCAGCTTCGGGTTCCAGAAACACGCTCCTACTAACAAGGTGACAAGTGCCGCGCTATCGCGGTATATCGTTCCTTGAATATGCGCAATGGTCTCGGCCGCCACCATAAAGCGATCTGAAACGAGGCGAGATAGGCCGCCGGTATTAGCCGGTACGAACCAGCCGAGCGGTAGCGTTGCTAATTTATCGCCCACAGTCGTGTGCGCGGCTCGGATGAAATCCAAGGCCGTGTGGTAAGAGGCCATGGTTGCGAAAAATCGTAGCGCAAAAGCTACGAGCGCAATTGCCAAAAGCGTCCACATCCATGGTGCGATCGTCGTATCCCCATCGAGTGCCTTTGTAAGTGGCACGAGCGTGAGAACGGCGAGGCCATCAAGCACGCCAACGATAAGCGATAGACAAGCATACCTTTTATTGAGCTTATGGCCTACAGGACTTTGCAGCTTTTTGACACTGCGAGTGAGTAGCGGATCACGAAGACGCGAACTAACAGGCGTAGTGGCATTAGACATGAGAATTATCCTTCATAGGCTTGAGGCAGATTATTTGGTCTGCTCCTTGGATGGACTCCGGCTTGTGGGCGATGACTAAGACGGTCTTGCCTCTGACGAGTGTGGCTAGAGCTGCTTGAATTTCTGCTTCGCAGTCAGGATCAGTTGCCGCAGTAGCTTCATCCAGGATCAAGATTGGGGCATTGGTAATGATTGCCCGGGCAATAGAAATGCGTTGCTGTTGTCCACCGGATAAAGAGGTGTCCTCACCAACAACGGTGTCGAGCCCAGCCGGTAAAGCGCGAATATCAGCAGCTATGTGCGCAGCCTCTGCGGCTTGCCAGATCTCTTCATCGCGGGCTTCTGGGCGTGCAAGGCGAATGTTTTCCCGAATACTCATACGCAGTAAGTGAGGATCTTGTAAGACGAAAGCCACAGTGCGGTACAAACTGTCGAAAGTGAGATCACGGATATCCACGTTGTTGATAGTGATTGTGCCCGAATCTGGATCCTGGAAACGCGCCAACATCGTTGCTGCTGTGGATTTGCCAGACCCGGAGGGGCCAATCAATGCCGTGACAGTGCCTGCATTTAGTTGCGCAGAAAAGTCTTGGAGGACTGGTGTGTCTGGGGCGTAGCTAAAGCTGACCTTATGGAACTCCACCTCCATGTCTTGACTATTGGCGTCGAGGCTCTTTTGGCCTTCTTTCACATGGGAAATTGTCATGACTTCATCAAGGCGCAACGCCGCATTGCCAGCGAGCTGGTAAGACCACATCATTTGGCCGACGGTTTGAATCGTGCCCGGGAGCACCAGCGCAATTAACGTTGTTGCGATGACTTCAGCGACCGTGACATAGCCACCAGCTATCAGCAGGGAACCGACTCCTAGATTGATAAGGATGAGGACAGGAACCGCCACCACAGACTCTGAGATTGCGGAAACACGCAGAAGCGGACGTACCCACTCGTAATAGAATTCCGCGAATTTTTGGGCAGCTTCGCGATATCGAGCGTGGGCTTTGCCAACGGTGCCGAAAGCCTTGACGACGGAAATACCTTCGGAGAACTCCACCGCAGTCGCAGAGACCTCACCCAGATAATTATCCATTTCCGCAGTTTTTGTGCCCATATCTTTCATTGAATATGCTTGGATTGCTAGGAAAATGGGCACAGTGGCAATAGAAAGTAGACCAAGGCGCCAATCCAAGATAAAGGCATAAACCAGAAGCGCGAGGGGCGTAAAGATCGCGGCGACCTTCTCTACAGGAGCATGGGCTGTCAGGGTGTGCAGAGTTAACGTATCGTCCTCGACGGCTTTGCGGACTTTGCCGGAATTAGTCTGGCTAAACCACGAGAGTGGTGCTTTCGCAATAGCGGTAATAATTCGGCGCCGGTTAATCCCCACCAACTTTGCATCAGCGAAGTGGGTGATTGCAAGGGCAAGGAAATAGAAGAATAGCTGGCCCAAAAATGCAGCAAGTAGCCATTTCACAATGGACGCGACGTCATCAGTATTGCCGTCGATTAGAGCATTTCCCAGTGCCACCAACGCGACGTAGGGTGCTACGGCGAGTACCGAGGATATAAGCGCGAGAAACTGTGCGAAGTAGATGGTTGTTTGCACTGGGGCCAGTAGTTTTTTTAGAGCGACTTGGCCGGCTTTTAGTTTTGCGCGAGCCTCTTCTTCCGGTGACGCACCGTGTGATTCTGGTGCGTGGGTTCTGCTTGATTCTGTGGAACTTTGTTTTAGTTCAGACATTTCTTTCTCAATTCTTGTTGATGTCAGTCATATCGATGATTCTGGTGACTGATTCTTGGATGAATTCGTGGTCATGGGTGATGACGATGACCACTGCTCCGCTTGCTGCAAGAGATCGAAGTAGCGCAGAGATGGATTGCAGTTGGCGCCAGCCCACGCCAGAGGTAGGTTCATCGAAGATGTAGATCGCTGCTTGCTCGGCTTGGGCTGAAGCTATGGCTAAGCGTTGCCGTTGCCCACCGGACAGAGACTGCGGATGCCGTTGGGCCATTCCTGCCAGATCGAGGCGATGGAGAATCTCATTGACATCGATGTGGTCCCGCTTCTTCTTTGCCAGTCCGAGCGTGACTTCTTCTTCGGTGGTGGCTGCGAATAATTGGCGGCCAACATCTTGCATCACCATGTACGCGGCACGTCTGCGGGCAGCCGCTCCTACTCGTTTGCTGTTCAAACGGAGACTACCGCCGCGTTTGGGAGAAGCAAGACCACAAATGATCCTGGCGAGGGTGGTTTTTCCAGCGCCGTTGGGCCCGATTAAGGCGGTGACTTCGCCGCTGGGGAAAAATGCGTGGTCAATGTTTAATACCTCATGTGCGCCATAAGAAAAACAGATGTTGCTTAGCTCGAGTCCGCTCCGCTGGGGATCGGCGTTTTCGAGCGTGGGTGGTACCGGCACGCTCGCGGGCAGGGGAACATGGTGTAAGCTGCGTAGCCCCAATTGTTTGCGTTCGGGTTCGTCTAAGGCATAAAACTCCTGAGCGCGGAAACTCCGCGTTATTTTTCCCTGAGTCAAGTAAATAACTTGGTCAGCGATATCTTTTAAGAAAAAGAGACGGTGATCAGCGATAATGATCGTTGTGCCTAATTCCTTCAAGCGGTGTAGCACGCGTGCAAGAATATCGATGCTTTCCATAGAGAGATTGGACGTGGGTTCATCGAGAAGCACGAGACTGCCCGGGGACACAAGCGCGCATGCGCATGCCACGGTTTGTAACTGCCCACCGGATAATTCTTTGAATCGCCGGCCCCGAAGATCGTTAATGCCTAGTAGCTCGACCGCTGATTGAATCCTCGACTCAATTTCTTTGGGATCTACACCAAGGTTTTCTAGCCCGAAGGCCAATTCTGCATTGACGCTTTCAGTGAAAAATTGTGTCCTTGGATTCTGGAATACTGAGGCGCTGAACTCGATGGCTCGGGACAGCGGTTCTTCCGCAGGGGTAAAAGCCTGGTCATCCTTTATAATAGTGATGGTGCCTAGTAGCTCTCCTGGATTGAAATGGGGGATGAGTCCGTTGATCAACTTGAGTACCGTGGACTTTCCCGATCCGGAATCACCGGTAATCAGTAGACACTGTCCTGGAGAGACAGAAAAAGACACATCAGATACACCTTGAATACCTGGCCGAGCTCCCAATGGATATGTAAAAGAAACGTTGTGGGCGTCTACACTGGTTGCGATACTGCGTTCGTTCATAAGTGGACCTCCGTGGGAAGCCAGACAGAGGCAACAACGAGGCCCAACCCAGCTAGTGCAGTTGCATCGACAAGCTTGAAGGAAAGATCGGCGGTGGTGGTTGGGCGTGCGGGTCCTCCCAATCCCCGGACAAGAGCAGAGGCAGCGAGCTCATCACCAGCGCGGACGACGGCACCTAATAAGGGGATGATCAACATCGCGGACGATTGTGTGGGCTGTGTGATCCAGCTTTTTACTCCAGGCTGGAGACCCCGAAGGACCATGGCATCGCGGATGGCTTTGGCTTCTGCCACGATGATCGGCAAAACGCGCAGGAATACCGCCGGTGGAATGGTGGCCCAGCCTGGTAAACGCAGGTCCCGCAGTGCTGAGGTCAACGTGGATGGTGTGAGAGTGAGCAAGCCGAATGTGCCGATGGACATGCTGATGACAAAACGGCTTAGCCACGAAAAAATTGCCGCTGAAAAAGCGAAAAATGTGGAGCCAGGAAGCTGTAATAGGCCCCAGTACCCTAGATAGGATAATGCAAAAGCGAACAGGCAAATAAGACCATAGTGTGGCTTTACTGTAGCTAGTGCGATGGAGCTGAAAGCGATAGAAATCAGCAGTGTCGGTAGGTGGCCGTGGCTGAGAGCTACCGCATTGATTACTAGAACAGAAAGCAGCACGGTCCGTGGATCGATCGAAGATCGATGAAGCACGCCCTGTTTTGGCAGGCTCACAGGAGACCAGCGCTTTCAAAGTGTTTGCGGCTGACGCGAACTCCGACCTTTCCTCCGATAAAGCCGACGATGAGCGCACAAATGGCCAGTACTCCAATGGTCCATGGCTGGAAGATATCCGACATGGCATCGGCATATTCTTGACCCATTTGGTCTGCGATATCGACGTAGTAGGAGTCCGTATCCAGAATTAGCGGGATAAAAGGCATAGAAATCCAGACACAGAAGACGCTGTAGGCAATAGGGAAGGATTTGGCAATACTGAGGTGGCTTTTTGTAATAATCAAATCCGCGATAAACCCTAGAATTATGCTTCCCAGCAGGGTCCAGAAGTAGTGTCCGGTGAGCATGAATGCTAGTCCGTTAATACCACCGACGAGGGTGAAAGCACCCATTTTGGGCGTGCGGGCGGCATAAAGCGCTAGCACGATTCCGTTTGCGATTGCCGCGATGAACCATCCAATAAACATGAATTGTGGTCCTGCGAATCCAATCATTCCGCTTATAAAGGTGATTACAAAGTAAAGTGCAGCAAAGATGCCAGCGTTGATGAGATCTCTGGTGTTTAAACGTGCCGTCGACCCACTGGATGAGCTTGTACTCCGTGCGGGCGTAGAGGACTGTTTGGTCATAGTAAACCTCGATTCATGAAAATCAGGCAAGGTAAGGCTTGCCTAATACATATAATACTGTTTATAAACTATTTCTAGTATTGATCTGAAGGTTCACCCTTAATGGGGGCGAATGCAGATAAGCGGACATCAAACCAGAGCACGACTACCGACTACGCACCGACAAAGTAGGCACGAACGGCAAGACAGCACTGCGATGGGGCGACAAACTACGCCGCCTCTACATCGGACGCCGATGGGGCGGAGAACCCATCACCATGGTCTGCGTCGACAACCACGTCGACGTCAAAATAGCCATCACTGGGGCACAAATCGCCGCCTACACACTCACCGAAGAAAAGATCTACTACAACTAGAAAGACAACGAACTCAACCCCAGTCGGGGCAACTAAAAATCTCGAGACACCGACCGGAACGATGTCTCGAGACTTCACAGCGTGCCCCAGAGAAGATTCGAACTTCCGACACCGGCTTTAGGAGAGCCGTGCTCTATCCCCTGAGCTACTGGGGCGGGGGTGCGTTGCGCACCTAAGTAAGATTAGCAGCCCTGCTTTAGGCGGCGGTAAATGCGTCGCCTTGGGTCTACTCGCCGGCCAGCTCCGCGTACTTGGCGCGAACCTCGCTGGCGGAAGGGTTGGTGGCGTGAGTGTCGTCGGAGTAGAGGACGGTTGGAACGATGCGATTGCCGTCGTTGACGGATTCAATCCAGGCGTTGATGTCGTCGGTGTTCTCACCTTCGACATCGACGAGCTCATATGGGGTTTCGGTGCGGTCCAGGTTTTTGATCAGCTTTACACAGAACGGGCACCAGTCAGCGAAGAAGATGGTGACGTGCTCAGTGGTTTCGGGGGTAGTTGCCATTATGCAGCAGCCTTTCTGTCGTAGGTGAGGAATCGGTATTTCATGGGCAGCTCGCTCGGGGGCTGGCCGGGAATGGTGAGGTGGCCTGATTCGGAGGTCAGCCAGTCACTATCGGCAGATAGGCTGAATTCTTCCGGAACGCTCGGGGCGAGTACGGCATCTGCGCCGTAGGCATCGCCGACTTGTACACCCATGAGGGTGAGCTCGATTGTATCCACGCGGTCGAGGGCGGAGCTATAAAGTTGGCCACCGCCGGTGATCCAGGCGTCGCCGGGCGCGGTTTCGAGTGCGGCGTCGATGCTATCCACCACGGTGGCGCCCGCAGACCACTCGTCGGGCTCGCGGCTGGACAGCACGATGTTCTCCCGGCCCGGCAGCGGGCGGAACTTGGGGTTGAGGGATTCCCATGTCTTGCGGCCCATGATGACGGGCGCGCCCATGGTCACTTCCTTGAAGTGCTTGAGATCCTCCGGCACGTGCCAGGGCATGACCACGCCGTCACCAATGATGCCGTCAAGGGACTGGGCCCAGATTGCGCCCAGCATTAAACGGACACCTGCGCCTTGATGGTGGGGTGAGGGTCGTAGCCGATGACCTCAAAATCATCGAAGTCATAGGAGAACATGTCCTGCGCCTTGTGGAGCTTGAGCTGCGGGTATGCACGGGGCTCGCGAGAAAGCTGCTCCTTGACCTGTTCGATGTGGTCGTTGTAGATGTGGCAATCGCCGCCGGTCCAGATGAGCTCGCCCACCTTCAGGCCTGCTTGCTGTGCAAACATGTGGGTCAGCGCGGCATAGGAGGCCAAGTTGAAAGGAACGCCCAAGAACATGTCCGCGGAGCGTTGGTAGACCTGCATGGAGAGTGCACCGTCAGCGACGTAGAGCTGGAACAGCAGGTGGCAGGGCATGAGCGCCATCTTGTCCAGCTCAGAGACATTCCACGCGGAGACCAGGTTGCGGCGGGAATCCGGGTTGTTCTTGAGCGTGTCCAGGGCGGCCTGAATTTGGTCGATGTGCTGGCCATCCGGCGTGGGCCAGGAGCGCCATTGCACGCCGTAGACAGGGCCCAACTCACCGTCCTCATCGGCCCACTCGTTCCAGATGCGGACCTTGTTCTCCTGCAGCCACGTCACGTTGGATTCGCCGCGCAAGAACCACAGCAGCTCACCAATCACGCCGTGGAAGTAGACCTTCTTGGTGGTCAGCAGGGGAAAAGACTCCGCCAAGTTATAACGAAGTTGGGCACCGAACAGGGAGAGGGTACCGGTACCAGTGCGGTCGCCTTTGGGAGCGCCTTCTTCCAGGACGCGGCGCAGGAGGTCCTCATATGGTGTTGTGAGGGCTGAAGAAGCGGTGGGAGTGTCACTCATGATGTCCAAGTGTAGAACGTTGGAGAAATCTTAGGTAGAGCGGTAGGGGTACTGGTGATGAGATTTGTTATTTCGACAGCTGGGCTTGATAAATAACCTCTAGAGCCTCGTCGGTTGGGGTCGCCTGCCATGAGGACGTGGCGCCGGTAAGAATTGAGGGACGGTCCCACAGGTATCTCATTTCTTTCAGTCCTCGGAGGCCCGTGCTGGCAACGCCAGCTACTTTCAGCATCCATGGGTGAATAGTGATGGGGGAGTGTTGGCATCCGGCACGTCGAGCAAACTCAGCTTGAGTCAGAGCGGGAGCGCAAGGTGTGGAAATTATTGGGGGTGTCGAATCATCTAAAAGTGCGTCTGCCAACGCTCGTGCAAAGTCTGGAAGATACGTGACCGAGTGTTTAGCGTGTGCGTTAAAAAGAGCAAGGGGACGCTTCTTCCCAATGATGAGCTGATGGTAGACGCATCCGGGGCCGGCATCTGGTCCGTACAGATCGGCCGCGATTACCGAGGTAGTGCGCGAGGGGGAGGCTAAGCGGTTCTCGATTAGGGTCGCTCGAACACCGGGTTTTCCATTGCGAGATCGGGTGAGGGGAGTATCAGGCGAAATCACCTCGTAAGTCTGGTCGAACCCATACATCGATTCGGGGAAGACGACGGGGATGCCTAGTTGGGTGGCTACCTTCAGCACGGTTTCTTCAGCTGGAATGAGTAGGTCGCGCCACTTTTGTGCGTCATATGGGGCGTGGATGCAGTGGGCAATGCCGTCGATCTGGTCTGGGTAGGCGTCACTGTATGTTGCGTCGCCCTTCTTGAAATCAACGTTTTCACTGGTGGCGAATTGGGGCTGTCGCCGCGTCATGATTGTGCATGTGTGCCCTCTTTTTGCGAGTTCACGTGATAGTGCACGGCCAACGGGGCCCGCGCCGGTGATGAGAAAGTGCATTGAGTGTCCTCCACTCTTATTAGTGACTGGTGCTCTCTAAGGCTATAGGTGCACTCGGCTACCGTCAAGAGCAGTGCTCTCTTTTGTGTTGATATAGTTTTCATATGTCGATGACACCAAGAGCGCGTGCTCGCGAAGAGACGATGTCGCGCATTGTTGAGCTCGGACGAAAGCAGCTTGATGCAGGTGGCCCAGAAGCCTTGAATCTGCGTGCAATTGCTCGTGATTTGGGGATAGTTTCTTCGGGTATCTACCGCTATGTGCCCGACAGGGCCCACCTATTAACGATGCTGATTATCGATGCGTTTGAAGCGCTCGATGGCGCCGTTGCCCAAGGAGTGGGTGCGGCCACTGGGACGCGAGCTAAATTCGTGAGCCTTGTGGCCGCTATGAGGATGTGGGCTTTGAAATTTCCTCAAAGGTGGGCGCTTATTTACGGCACGCCCATCATTGGATACGAAGCGCCCGCCTCAGAAACAACGGGTGCGGGTACAAAAGTTAGTCGGCGACTAGCCGTTTTGTTAACTGAGACCTCGGTTAAAGAGTTAGAACCGCGTTCCTCTCAGCTCTCGCAAGACCTTGCGGCGGCATCTGATGAGCTTGATGTGGAACTTCCCGCTGACGTCATGGAAAAGGCGCTTGAGGCGTGGATACAGATAATTGGCGTGATTAATGCCGAGGTTTTCGGTTACCTCGGCAAAGACACACTAAATGACTACCACGAGTTTCATGCTCGAATGGTTGCTCGTCTTGCAGACGAGTTGGGACTTTGACTTAGCGGCGCTGCGTAGGAGGGGAACACCACACAAGAAACCTAGTACCCGCCGTTGGCCTCCGCGTAGGCGGCGGCGTGCTCCAGAATCTCCTCTGCCAACTCCGGGCGGCAGATCAGAAGATCCGGGATGAAGGTGTCCTCGTTATTGAACTTGATGGGAGAGCCATCCAGTCGTGAACAGTGCAGGCCCGCGGCCAAGGCCACGCCCACCGGGGCGGCCTGGTCCCACTCGTACTGGCCGCCGGCGTGGATGTATCCGTCATAGTCACCGAGCAGCACGTGGATGGCCTTCGCACCCGCGGAGCCTACGCCGACGGTCTCAAAGCCCATCTTCTCCGCGACATAATCCGCTACCTTCGGCGGGCGGTTGCGGGAAACCACGAACTTCTTTGACAGCGGGCCGGTCACCGCGCGCACGTCAGAGGACTTAAAGGTCACGCCCATGTCCGGCATGCCGACTGCCGCATGGATCGGGGTGCCGTTTTCTACCAGCGCGATGTGGACGGCCCAGTCCTGGCGGCCGGTGGCGAACTCCTTCGTGCCGTCGAGCGGGTCAATGATCCACACGCGGTCCTTCTTCAAACGGCTCAAGTCATCGGCAGCCTCCTCCGACAGGACGCCGTCCTTGGGACGGTGCTGCTCAAGGACGCGGGAGATCCACTCCTGAGCGGCCTCATCGCCGGCATCACCCAGCGCCAAGCCGCGCAGCAGGCCACCGTTGCGCACGCCTTTGAGGATTTCGCCGCAGCCATCGGCGAGGGAGTTGGTTAGACGGGAATCAGAAATCTCAACGGTCATAGTGACCAGATTAGCGCGCGCGATACAGTAGGGCATGTCTAAAAACGTTCTGGCGAAGTTCCGCCCACAGGTGGCCGGGTGGTTCCAGGACGTTTTCGCCGCCCCCACCTCCGTCCAAGAGCAGGCATGGGAGGCGATTTCCGGTGGTGCGAATGCACTGGTTGTAGCGCCAACCGGCTCCGGTAAGACGCTCGCGGCATTTCTGTGGGCGCTGAATTCTTTGGTGGAGCGCGAAGGCCAGACCGCGCTGCCGCTAAGTAATGAACCCTCCCGTGAGGGCGCTCATGACGGCGTGAGAGTGCTGTATATCTCACCACTCAAGGCTTTGGGAGTGGACGTTGAGAACAATTTGCGCGCCCCGCTCAACGGCATTGCCCGCACCGCCGAGCGGCTGGGCCTGGAGGTGCCGGATATCACTGTGGGAGTCCGCTCCGGCGATACCCCGCAGGCAGAGCGTGCCCGCCAGGTACGCAAGCCACCGGACATCCTCATTACCACGCCGGAATCGGCCTACCTGATGCTCACCTCCAAGGCGGCGGGGATTTTGAAGACTGTGGATACCGTCATCATCGATGAAATCCACGCGCTGGCCGGCACGAAACGCGGCGTGCACCTAGCCCTAACCTTGGAGCGCCTCGGACTCATCGCCGGGGAATTTCAGCGCATCGGGCTTTCCGCCACGGTGCGCCCGCTGAGTGCTGTCGCGAACTTCTTGGGCGGTGACCGCCCCGTGGACATCATTGCCCCGCCCGCGAAGAAGCGCTGGCAGATCGACGTCCACGTACCGGTCGAGGACATGTCGGATCTGCCCACCCCGGAGCAGGGATCACCTATCGGGGAGGCGACTGTCGACGACCCCCTTGGCATCACCGAAGGCCCCCAGGATGCGTTGCGCGTGCACGCGCAACGCAAGGAAGAAGGCGGGGTTGGAGATTCCGCCCTGCCCACGGCGAAGTCCATCTGGCCCTTCATCGAGGAAGAGCTCTACGCCGAGGTCATGGAGCACCGCTCCACTCTCGTCTTCGTCAACTCGCGCCGCACCGCCGAGCGGCTCACCAGCCGGCTCAACGAGCTCTATGCCCAGGAACATGACCCGGAGTCTTTGAACCCGGCTACCCGGCGCGACCCAGCCCAGCTGATGAAGCAGGTCGACGTCGCAGGCAAGGCCCCTGCCGTCATCGCCCGCGCGCACCACGGTTCGGTATCCAAGGACGAGCGCGCGCTGACGGAGACCATGCTCAAGGAAGGCACGCTCAAGGCCGTGGTTGCCACGAGCTCCCTGGAGCTGGGCATCGACATGGGTGCGGTGGAGCTGGTGGTGCAGGTGGAATCCCCGCCATCGGTGGCCTCGGGCCTGCAGCGCGTGGGCCGCGCCGGGCACTCCGTCGGCGCGGTCTCGCACGGATCCTTCTATCCCAAGCACCGCGCGGACCTCGTGCAATCAGCACTCACCGTCGCCCGCATGGAGGAGGGTCTCATCGAAGAGATGCACTCCCCGCGCAACCCGTTGGATGTCTTGGCACAGCAGACGGTGGCGGCGGTGGTGGCGTCGGCAAGCGCGGGCACGAGCGAGGGACTCGAGGCCGACGAATGGTATGACACCGTGCGCCGCGCCTGGCCCTATAAGGACCTAGCGCGCGAGGTCTTCGACTCCGTGCTGGACCTGGTCAGTGGCGTGTACCCCTCGACGGATTTTGCGGAGCTGAAACCCCGGGTGGTCTATGACCGCGTCACGGGCGTGCTCACCCCGCGTCCCGGCGCGCAGCGCGTGGCGGTGACCAACGGCGGCACCATCCCGGATCGCGGCATGTTCGGGGTCTTCCTCGTGGGCGGTGAGGAGAAAGCGCCGCGCCGCGTGGGTGAGCTCGATGAGGAAATGGTCTATGAAACCCGGGTGGGGGACATCTTCACCCTCGGCGCGACGAGCTGGCGCGTGGAGGAGATCACGCGTGACCAGGTGTTGGTGACACCCGCGCCGGGGCACACGGGGCGTTTGCCTTTCTGGAATGGTGACTCCGCGGGGCGGCCGTATGAGCTGGGCAAGGCGTTGGGCGCATTCCGGAGAGAGGCATACGCGGATCCGTCCGTGGTGCGCGACGCTGATGAGCGCGCCCGGCGTAACATCGCCGCCTACTTGCAGGAACAGAACGAGGCCACCGGGCTCATCCCGGATGAAAAGACGCTGCTGCTGGAGCGCTTCACGGATGAGTTGGGGGATTGGCGCGTGCTGCTGCACACCCCGTTTGGCAGGCCGGTGAATGCGGCGTGGGCGCTGGCGGTGGGTCAGCGCGTGGCGGAGCGCACCGGGATGGATGCGCAGGCCGTGGCGGGCGACGACGGCATCGTGCTGCGCCTGCCGCAGGGTGAGGCGGACCCGGATGCAGCGCTGTTTCTTTTCGACGCCGATGAGATCGCCGACATTGTCACCGAGCAGGTGGGAAACTCCGCGCTCTTTGCTTCCCGGTTTAGGGAGTGCGCGGCGCGTGCGCTGCTTCTGCCGCGGCGTAACCCGGGCAAGCGCGCGCCCTTGTGGCAGCAGCGCCAGCGCGCAGAGCAGCTTCTCGACGTCGCCCGCAACTACCCCTCTTTCCCCATCATCCTGGAGACCGTGCGCGAGTGCGTGCAGGACGTCTACGACCTGCCGGCGCTCACGGAGGTCATGCGGGAGCTGGCGCACCGCCGCATTCGCATCGCGGAGGTCACCACGGAGCAGCCTTCGCCGTTCGCATCTTCGCTGCTGTTCAACTACACCGGCGCGTTCATGTACGAGGGGGACTCGCCGCTGGCGGAAAAGCGCGCGGCGGCCTTGGCCCTAGACCCCGTGCTGTTGGCGAAGCTTCTGGGCACGGTGGAGCTGCGCGAGCTTCTCCCCGCTGAAGTTATTGCTGAAGTCCACGCCCAGCTGCAGCGCACCACTGTAGAACGCCAGGCGCGGACCACCGAGGAGGTCGCGGACCTGCTGCGCGTGCTGGGCCCCATCCCGGTCGAGGAGTTCGGCGCGCACGCCACGGTGCCATTGAGTGCACTCGATGCGCTCGGTGCGCGGATCATGCGGGTGCGCATCAACGGCCGCGAGCACGTGGCCCAGGCGCTTGATGCGCCGCTGCTTCGCGACGGCCTGGGCATCCCCGTCCCGCCCGGCATCCCCGCCCAGCAGGCCACGATTACCGACGCCCTGGATCAACTAGTCAGCCGCTGGGCGCGCACGCGCGGGCCCTTTGTAGCGCGCGATGTGCAGGAGGCCTTTGGCCTGTCGGCTGCGGTGGCGCACTCGACGCTCAATGGGTTGAATTCCATCCTGGCGGGACATTACCGCCAGGGCGTGGAGGAGCAAGAGTACTGCGCGGCGGAGGTGCTCAAGGTCATCCGCTCGCGTTCGTTGGCGGCTGCCCGGGCGGCGACACAACCGGTTTCGCCCGCAGCTTTTGGACGCTTCCTTCCGGACTGGCAGCAGGTGGCGGCGGTGGGCCGGCGCCCGGTGCTGCGCGGGGTGGATGGCGTCTTCGCCGTCATTGAACAGCTGGCCGGGGTGCGCTTGCCGGCCTCGGCCTGGGAGAGCCTCATCCTGCCTGCGCGCGTAGGGGATTATTCACCGACGATGCTCGATGAGCTCACCGCCAGCGGCGAGGCTCTCATCGTGGGCGCGGGGAAGGCTGGCTCCAACGACCCCTGGATCATGCTGTTGCCGGCGGACTATGCCGCGCAGCTTGCCCCGCAGGTCTCTGCGGAGGAGGCGGGCGTGTCCATGCTGCAGACCCAGCTGCTGGAGGCCTTGCAGGGCGGAGGCAGCTACCTCCTATCTGATATCCAACCGCAGCTGAGCGGTACACCCGAGGAGGTTCGCGAGGCCCTCTGGGGGCTAGTGGAGGCAGGCTTGGTCAGCCCCGATTCCTTCGCTCCTATCCGCGCGCACTTAGTGACGGGGAACGCGGGGCGTACGGCGCATCGCGCGCGGCGTCGGCCATCGCGCTCGCGCCTGCGCATGGGGCGCACCTCCTTTGCGCAAGCTCACAATGTGTCTGGTGCGCAGGTCGCACCAGACGTGGTGGGGCGGTGGTCGTTGTCCGTTCCCGCGGCCACCGATGCCACGTCGCGTTCCATCGCGCACGGCGAGGCCTGGCTGGACCGCTACGGCGTGCTCACCCGCGGATCCGTGGTGGCTGAGGACGTCCTGGGCGGTTTCGCCCTGGCTTATAAGGTGCTCTCCGGTTTTGAGGAATCTGGCAAGGCCATGCGCGGCTATGTCATTGAAGGCTTGGGCGCCGCGCAGTTCTCCACGCCTGCGGTCATTGACCGCCTGCGCGGGGTGGATGATTCCCCCGATGTCACGGGCTGGCCGTCCGGTACCCGCGAGCCGCAGACTTATGTTCTAGCCGCGACCGACCCTGCGAACCCCTATGGCGCGGCGCTGTCCTGGCCACCCGCTGATGCTGGCGAATCAGCGGCCCGTCCCACCCGCGCCGCGGGTGCTTTAGTGGTGCTCATGGATGGCCTGCCCGTAGCCCACCTGACTCGCGGCGGAAAGACCTTGACCACGTTCTTCAACGCTTTGCCCGAGGGCATCGAGCGCACCGAGGTACTAGCCGCAGTGCTTGCAGGCCTCAACGAGCTGGTGGCCGCTGGGCGCTTGGGCAAGCTGGTCATTGAGAAGGCGAACGGGCGGCCCATCTTCGAATCAAAGCTGGGCGGCGAGCTGCGCACACTAGGGGCGGCACTGACCCCGAAGGGCGTGCGGATTACTGGATCTGCCCACACCGCCTCTTCCGGCCGTGCAGGACAGCACGGCCAATCTGGAGAAGCCGCGCGCTCCGCCGAGCCTTACCGTCCCGCACGTCGCGGCGGGCGCCGCGCCGCCGAGGCGATGGAGGAGCTTTCCTTCGATGATCCGGAGGATTCCACTGAGTCTGGTGGCCCATCGACTGCACCGGGAAGCCCAGGCGGCTTCCGCCCGCGCCGCCGACGCCGCTGAATGATATTCACCTTCATTTAGCCCACGGGCTTTTCATGGGTCTAACCTCAAAAGCTGATAGCCCAATAGAAAAGGAGTCTTGTTTCCATGCGGCTAAAGCGCCAACTACCTAACGTGTCCGAGCTCAAGAACCTCATGCGGTTCGAAGCACCCAACCTCGACCGCCGGGCTGCCCGCCTGGCAGAGGCCGCTGATGTGTGGGACCTGCGCAAGATTGCCAAGCGCCGCACACCCAAGGCGGCCTTTGACTACGTCGATGGTGCAGCCCGCGATGAGGTTAGCTACCAGGAATCTCGCGATTTCTTCCGCGATGTTCGCCTCATGCCCAACGTGCTCAACGGCGCGCACGACATCAGCCTTGGCACCGAGATCGCCGGCGAGCCGGCAGCATTGCCCTTCGGCATCGCGCCGACCGGCTTTACCCGCTTCATGCATGCCGAAGGCGAGGACGCTGGTTCCCAAGCCGCCCGCGACGCAGGCATCCCGTTTACGCTCTCCACGATGGGCACGCGCTCGGTCGAGGAGGTCGCGGCGTCGCAAGGCAATAGCGGACGCCGCTGGTTCCAGCTTTATCTGTGGAAGGACCACTCTGCCTGCCAAGAACTCATCGAGCGCGCTGCCGCCAATGGATACGACACCCTCGTGGTTACCGTGGACACGCCCGTGGCGGGCCAGCGCCTGCGCGATACCCGCAACGGAATGCGCATCCCGCCGCGCCTGACCGCCGGCACGGTCTTCGATGCCGCGTGGCGCCCCGAGTGGTGGTTCAACTTTCTCACCACGGACCCAGTTACCTTCGCGTCGTTGACCTCGACCACCGGCACCCTGGGCGAGCTTGTCAACACCATGTTCGACCCAGGCCTCAACTTCGAGGACCTGGCGTGGATTCGCAAGCAGTGGACGGGCAAGCTCTTCGTCAAGGGAATCGTCAATCCCGAGGACGCGCGCAAGGTCATTGACCTTGGTGCCGACGGCATCGTGGTGTCCTCCCACGGCGGGCGCCAGCTCGACCGCGTGGTCAACACCCTCCAGGCCCTTGAGGCCGTGCGCGCAGAGGTGGGCCCGGACGTGGAAATCATCTACGACTCCGGCATCATGTCCGGCGTCGACATCGCCATTGCGCTGGCTCTGGGTGCGGACTTCGTCCTCATCGGCCGCGCTTACCTCTACGGGTTGATGGCCGGCGGCAAGCAAGGCGTCGACCGCGTCATCGAGCTGCTCGCGGAGGAGTTCAAGAACACCCTCCAGCTGCTCGGCGTGAAGAAGATCGAAGACCTATCCCGCCAGCACGTGGTCACCCCGTGGGAGCCGGGCGCGCTGGCATTCGGTGCGGGAAAGGACGCGCCGGTAGAGTAGGCACCCGTTCGGTGAGGAGGTTCTGCTGTGCCCGAGGGTGATTCCGTACTGCAGCTGTCGAACCGGCTGCAGTTCATGGAAGGCCGGCGCGTGATCTCCTCCTCCCTGCGCGTGCCGCGCTATGCCACCGTGCGCTTCGACGGGCTGGTGTGCGAGGAGGTCTGGCCCTATGGCAAGCACCTCTTCATGGATTTCGGCGGCGAGCTCATCCTGCATACCCACCTCAAGATGGAGGGCACGTGGGCCATCCACTATGCCGGGGACCGCTGGCGCAAGCCCGGCCACAGCGCACGCGTGGTGCTGCAGATGGAGAACACCCCGCGCGATATTGAGTTGGTAGGGCATTGGCTAGGGCTGGTCGAGGTCTTTCCAGCCCGCGAGTTTGAGCAGCGCATGGCGCACCTGGGCCCAGACATCCTCGCGCCCGAGTGGTTAGACGGCGGCTTCGAGGAGGCCGTTCGCCGCATCGAATCACGCCCCGAGCGCAGCATCGGCGCCGCGCTCTTGGACCAGCGCAACGTGGCGGGTTTGGGCAACGAGTACCGCGCCGAGATCTGCTTCCTAGCCGGCGTTCATCCAGCAACACCGGTAGCGCTTGTCGACGTCCCTCATATCCTCACCATCTCCCGCCGCCTCATCTGGGCTAACCGGGACTCGCCGATACGCGTAACGACCGGCGTGAAGCGGGCAGGGGAGACCACGTACGTCTTCGGGCGCAACCGTCAGCGCTGTCGGCGCTGCGGCACGCTGATTGAGAAGTCCACGTTGGGAGGAGTGGACGCGGGCGGCGACGAAGGTGAGCTAGAACGCGTCATCTGGTGGTGCCCGCACTGCCAGCCGCATCGCTAGGCTGGGATGCATGAAGATCATTTTGAACATCATCTGGTTGGCAACTGGTGGCCTTGTCCTCGCACTGGGCTACTTTCTCCTAGGCATCCTGGCCTGCATCCCCGTCGTGACGATTCCCGCCGGTGTGGCCTCGATGCGTATGGCGAATTTCGCCCTGTGGCCCTTTGGGCGCTCCGTCATTCAACCGGTCAAAGGTACCGGCGGCATGTCTCGGTTCTCTAACGTTGTCTGGTTCCTTGTCGCTGGCCTGTGGCTGGCCATCGGCCACGTCACCACTGCAGCGGCGCAGGCCGTGACCATCGTGGGCATCCCGGTGGCTCTGGCCAACCTGAAGATGATCCCGGTGACGTGCTTCCCGTTCGGCCGCAAGATTGTGGACTCTGACCACATTCCGTTCGGCTGGGAGTCGATGATCAAGCTTTAGAGTTTCTGTCTCCGGTTGCGGGGTTGCCAAGGGTGCTTTAGTGTTCTGAGGCATGGGGGATTTAGAGACCTACTTCTCCTACCGCAACTCGGGGATTAAGTTGGTGGAGCAGGCGGTAGGAGGCGAGAAACGTTTACGCGCACTCGGCGCTGGACCGGCCGACGCCGCCGAACTGGCGCGCTTAAACTACATCTACTTCGGCGCCACCAAGTTCACGGGCAAGCAACGCACCGCCCGCAGCCGAGCTTTAGAACAAGGCCATGACCTGGCCACGCTGAGCCTTATTGAGTCCTACACGAAGAAGCTGAAGAATCAGCTTCATGTGTGGAACCTGCGTGTAAAGCTCGCCGGCACGCCCGCCCACAACATCCCCGCCGTGGCGGCTAAACGCCTCAAAGAGCTCAAGCCCAAACGTATTCCCACGCCCGGGGTGCGCATGACCTACCGTGCTGATGGGCCGCACTCGCTGACCATTACCGATGACCCTTTGACCGTCACTGAGATGCGCGGCGTGCTGGAATCCATCAACAAGGACAACCTGCTTGATGCTTCCAGGCACGTCTTCTTCAACAAATCTCACGGCGGTACCAAACCGGCGGTGCTCACCAGCGTGGTCGTTACCTTGGACAAGCTCGACAAGATTGTGAGCGGCGACGGTGATGACATCGTGCTCGAACTAACCAATGGCGGCCGCATGACCGGCACGGAATTTCTGAACTATAAGTTTGCCGAGATCGGCTACGTAACCCTCATCCACCCCACGATCGGGCCGGTGTGGCTGCACCGCATGAAACGTTTGGCCGGGTTTGAGCAGCGCATGATGGCCAGCGCCGAGCATCCCACCTGTGCCAGGAAGGGATGTAATAAACCTGCTGATTATGCCCAGGTACACCACCTCATCCCATGGAAAGCAGGAGGTACCACCGACCCGCCGAATCTGACAATGTTGTGTGCCTATCACAACGGCGTCAATGATGATGACCCGGAGAAACCCACCGGTGCCGGCTATGTCTTCCGACTACGCGGCGATGTGGATTACATCCCTCCCTGGGGAGAACCGATAACCGCCCAGGCTGCGTATCAAGCCGCACAACGCGGACTTGGACCGCGTGGCGGGTAAACCGCCACGCAGCACGAAGGACACGCAACGCAAAGGAAACGCACCACCACGCGGACGCCCACAGGGCCTCCGCGGCGTTGGCGATCCCACATCTCGATTGCCCGTTAAAAACGCGTGTACCCCCGACCGTTCGGCCGGGGGACGTCGCCAAGCAGTGCTTAGCGGTGGTTGCGGTACCAACCGATCAGAGCATCAGTCGAGCCATCGCCGGATGCGGCCTCTTCCTTGCCGGAGACTGCCGGTGCCAGGTCATTGGCCTGCTGCTTGCCCAGCTCCACACCCCACTGGTCGAAGGAGTTGATGTCCCAGATGATGCCCTGGGTGAAGACGATGTGCTCGTAGAGTGCGATGAGCGCGCCGAGGGCCTGCGGGGTGAGCTCCTCCGCCAGGATCGTGGTGGACGGGCGGTTGCCCGGCATCACCTTGTGCGGGACCACGGCTGGGTCCACGCCCTCGGCGGCAATCTCTTCTGCCGTCTTACCAAAAGCCAGCACCTTGGTCTGCGCGAAGAAGTTACCCATGAGCAGGTCATGCATCGAACCGGTGCCGTCCGCAGTGGGGAAGTCCTCCTTCGGGCGGGCAAAGCCGATGAAATCCGCCGGGATGAGGCGGGTGCCCTGGTGCATGAGCTGGAAGAAGGCGTGCTGGCCATTGGTGCCCGGCTCGCCCCAGTAAATCTCACCGGTGCCGGTGGTGACAGCGGTGCCGTCGCGGCGCACGGACTTACCGTTGGACTCCATAGTCAGCTGCTGCAGGTAGGCCGGGAAGCGGCCGAGGTCCTCGGAGTAAGGCAGCACCGCGTGGGTCTGCGCTCCAAAGAAGTTGGAGTACCAGACGCCGAGCAGACCCATGAGCACCGGTACGTTCTGCTCCAGAGGCGCAGTGCGGAAGTGCTCATCCATGGCGTGGAAGCCCTCGAGGAAACGCATGAAGTCCAGCGGGCCGATGGTGCACATCAGGGACAGGCCGATGGCGGAATCGACGGAGTAGCGCCCGCCCACCCAGTTCCAGAAACCAAACATGTTCTGGGTGTCGATGCCGAACTCCGCGACCTTCTCCGCGTTGGTGGAAACGGCAACGAAGTGCTTGGCGACGGCCGACTCATCACCATCAAACTGCTCAATCAGCCAGCGGCGCGCAGCGTGTGCGTTGGCCAGGGTTTCCTGGGTGGTGAAGGTCTTGGAGGCCACGATGAATAGGGTGGAGCCGGCGTCGAGGCCGTCGAGAGTCGCGGCGAGATCCGCCGGGTCGACGTTAGAAACGAACTCCGCGCTGATACCCGCTACCTCGTAGGAACGCAGCGCCTTGGTAGCCATCGCGGGGCCCAAGTCGGAGCCGCCGATGCCGATGTTGACGACCTTCTTGATGGTGTGGCCCGTATGCCCCAGCCACGCACCGGAGCGCAGCGCGGTGGCGAAGTCGCGCATGCGGCCCAAAGTCTCGTGGACGTCGGCAGCGACATCTTGGCCGTCGACGCTCAAGTCCTTTTCAACAGGCAGGCGCAGCGCGGTGTGCAGAACGGCGCGATCCTCGGTGTTGTTGAGGTGTTCGCCGGCGAACATAGCGTCGCGGCGCCCCTCGACGTCCGCGGCACGGGCGAGTTCTACCAGTGCGTTGACGACTTCCTCATCGATGAGGTTCTTCGACAGATCTACGTGCAGTCCCGCAGCATCGAAAGAAAAGTCTGCGGCGCGGGAAGTGGAGTTGGCAAAAAGCTCACGCAGGTTGAGGTCCTTTTTGCTCTCAAAAAGCGAGGTGAGCGCGGCCCACTGCGGTTGAGCGGTGATGTCCATTGCAAAAGCCTTTCTGGCAGGTAGCAGACATGAAACTTACTGTTTCTACCGTAGTCCAGAAATCCTTTCGGCGCCGAGACAGAAGGCTGCGCTGCTAGGCGCTAGGCGTAGAGCTTCAGGTCGAATTGCTTCATCGTGTTTCCGATTTCCATGGCGCCTACTTCGACGTCAGAGGGATCTTGGTCATTACCGAAGGACAGCACACCAACGGCCCAGAGCTCGCCGTCGATGGAAGCATAGACTGGTCCGCCACTGTCGCCTGGGGCGCTGTCATTGCCGAAAGTAAACAGCCCCTGATCCTCGTGGCGGTCGATGAAGTTGCCACAGGAGACTCCTCGCGTCGAGCCGGCGCGGCAAATTGTGGGCTTCGTCAAAGCTACCTCCTCAAGAGGCATCCATCCCGCCAAAGGAGCATTAAGGGCCGGTGACGTCGACACTTGTGCAGCTGGGTTGGAGACTTCGATAAGCGCGATGTCGGCCGAGTTAATCCTGTCCGTATTGGTATTACGGGCCTCTAGCACCATTTCGCCGATCTTCACGTTGTCTCCAGCGCGATCCTTATAGAAAAAGGTGTCGCCCTTGTCCCCGCAGTGGCCGGCGGTGAGAATAAAGAGGCGCTCGCCATCGCCTACGAAGTGCCCGGCTGAACACCGATTATCGCCAGCGGCGTTATAAATAGCTGCTCCTGGCGTCAGCAACCCCACCGTCATGAAGTACTCAGCGGCTTCCGGCTGGGCCAAGTCCACGCGGGGATCAGGGCGCTCCGCTTGGGGGATTTCAGTGGTGTTATCCCAGAGAGAATTGCTGTCGAGGACCTCTTCCGAACCTCTATTTGTTCCGGAATCCTGTGTGCGGCCGGAATCGCCGGCGGCGGGAAGGTTCAGGGTCGTGGTGGTAATGGAAGCGACGTGGGAGGAAGAACCGCTGCAGGCGGTCAGCACGAAGGCAGAACTAGCTGCGGCGAGAGTTGCAGCGAGACGAGAGAAAAAGCGCATGAAGAGAGAGTAGCTCACGACCAGGCGTGAGGAGCGGGCGTTGGGGACTATTCCGCGAGGTGCTTAGCTAGCCAAGCTTGCCGCGCCCCAACCGCAGCAGGGCAGAGGCGATGGCGGGGCCTTCCTCACCCAACTCGCTGCGGAATTCGTTGAGGATAGCGATTTCGCGGGTATGCACCAAACGGGTACCACCCGAACTCATTCGCGTCTTGCCAATGGTGCGGGAAATATCGGTGCGGCGCTTGATGGCGTCGAGAATAACGCGGTCGAGCCGGTTGATTTCTTCGCGGTAGCGCTGAATCTCGGCATCGCTCAGCGGGTCATCGGTGCCCGAGGGCATACGAATATCGAGGCCATTGTCCACGACGTTGGGGTCTTGGTGTTCGGGGCTCAAGCCCGAGTCAGGGGTGCCAGATTGTGAAGCGCTCATGTCTTCAAATTGTGCCACCACGTTCAAGCAAAGGGGAATTATGAGTCGTGACGTCGGTATTCGCAGATAAAAAGTGGTGTGGCAGGCAATGTCCGGTGGTGCTAGTAGGTTGGAGAGCATTATGAATAACAATTCTCCGTTTAGGCCTCGTTCTTCTTCTGATCCTTCCACTGACGCCACCGCTGGTGGCTTATTTCCCACGCCCGGACTCAACGCGGATGCCCCTTCCGGTCAGGGCTCCGATCCGTTGCTGGAAGGTTTAAACCCGCAACAAGAAGAGGCCGTGACGCATTCGGGCTCGCCGCTGCTCATCGTGGCCGGCGCGGGCTCGGGTAAGACCGCCGTGTTGACCCGCCGCATTGCCTATCTCATGCGCGAGCGTGGGGTCGCCCCGTGGCAGATCCTTGCCATCACCTTTACTAACAAGGCAGCCGCGGAGATGAAGGAGCGCGTGGGCCAGCTTGTCGGCCCCGTCGCAGAGCGGATGTGGGTGTCTACCTTCCACTCCATTTGCGTGCGTATCCTGCGCAATAACGCCCAACTGGTGCCGGGGTTGAACACCAATTTCACCATTTATGACGGCGATGATGCGCGCCGGCTGCTCACCATGATTGCAAAGGACATGCAGCTGGATCTGAAGAAGTATTCGGCACGTGTTCTGGCGAATCAGATTTCCAACCGCAAGAATGAGCTCGTCTCTCCGGAGCAGGCGCGCGCGGAGGCAGAGAGGACGAAGAGTCCTTTCGAGCTCACTGTGGCGAGTGTGTACGAGGAATATCAGCGCCGCCTGCGTGCCGCGAACGCGGTGGACTTCGATGACCTTATCGGGGAAGTAGTGCGCATCTTTAACCAGCACCCGCAGGTAGTGGAGTTTTATCGTCGCCGCTTTAAGCATGTGCTTATCGACGAATACCAGGACACCAACCACGCGCAGTACGCGCTTGTTTCGGCCTTGGTGGGCAGGGGCGAGCTGCCGCCGGATGCTCCGGAACTGTGTGTGGTGGGTGATTCTGATCAGTCGATTTATGCCTTCCGCGGAGCCACCATCAGGAATATTCAGGAGTTCGAGCGGGACTACCCGCAGGCGCACACGATTCTGCTTGAGCAAAACTACCGTTCGACGCAGACCATTCTGAACGCGGCGAATGCGGTGATTGCGAAGAATGAGGGTCGCCGCGAGAAGAATCTGTGGACTGCCCACGGCCAAGGCGAAAAGATCGTCGGCTACGTGGCGGATAACGAGCACGACGAGGCGCGATACATCGCCTCGGAGATTGATTCCCTGGCGGATAAAGGCACGGCGTATTCGGATATTGCGGTGATGTACCGCACCAACAATGCCTCCCGCGCGTTGGAGGATATTTTCGTGCGCTCGGGCATCCCGTACAAGGTGGTCGGTGGCACGCGTTTCTACGAGCGCCGCGAGATCCGGGACATGGTGGCTTATCTGCGCATCATGGATAATCCGGATGACACGGTGAGCTTGCGCCGCATTATCAACGTGCCGAAGCGCGCTATTGGTGACAAGGCACAGGCACAGATCGCCCTGCACGCGGAGAACCTTGGCGTGAGCTTTGGGGCTGCTCTCCGCGATGCGGCAGCGGGCAAGGTCGCCGGGCTTGGCACACGAGCAGTGAATGCCGTAAGCAAATTCAACGAGATGATGGAGGGCGTGCGCGCGCAGATTCCGGGCATGGTCAATGAGGTGACGGGCCAGCCGGATTTGGGGGAGTTGCTCAACGCGCTTCTCGATGCCACCGGCTACCGCGCGGAGCTTGAAAACTCCAATGACCCGCAGGATGGGGCACGCCTCGACAACCTCAACGAGTTGGTATCGGTGGCGCGCGAGTTCAGCTCTGAGGCGGCCAATGAGATGGCCTTCTTGGGTGCAGACGCAGAGGAGGCCCCGGAGCTATCGGAAGGTGAAGCCGCGCCGGGCTCGCTTCAAGCCTTCCTCGAAAAGGTCTCGCTCGTGGCTGATGCGGACCAGATTCCGGATCATGAGTCCGGAGTAGTCACGCTGATGACCCTGCACACCGCGAAGGGCCTGGAGTTCCCAGTTGTCTTCCTCACCGGCTGGGAGGATGGCCAATTCCCGCACATGCGCTCCCTGGGGGACCCGAAGGAGCTCAGTGAGGAGCGCCGCCTTGCCTACGTGGGTATTACGCGCGCTAGGGAACAGCTCTACCTCACGCGCGCGATTCTCCGTTCGTCCTGGGGCAACCCGGTGACGAACCCGGCCAGCCGCTTCCTCGCCGAGGTCCCAGAGGACCTCATCGACTGGCGCCGTGAAGAACCAGACAGCTCGCTGTCCGGCGCGTGGGGTGGAGATGATTCCTACCAATACGGGCGAACCTTCGGCTCAGATAGTGGGTTCTTCCGTGGGGGCGGCTATGGCTCGCGGGGCGCTGCGTCTTCCCCTTCGCAGCGCTCGCGCAAGCCAGCTTCGGCAACATCGATGCCGAAGAATAACCATCTCAATTTAGTTGTGGGGGACCGTGTCAACCACGCGAAGTACGGGCTGGGCACGGTCATCGAAGCCTCCGGTACCGGCGCGCGTGCGACGGTCACCGTGGACTTTGGTTCAGCGGGCAAGGTCCGCCTCATGCTCATCGGCGGTGTGCCGATGGAAAAGCTTTAAAGCTTTAGATGAGGATGCCGCGCTCGCTGAACCAATCCACCGGATCAACGGCCGCGCCGCCGCCCGGGTGCACTTCGAAGTGCAGGTGCGGGCCGGTGGAGTGGCCCTCGTTGCCGATGACGGAGATCTGGTCGCCGGCCGAGACATGGTCACCAACTTTGACCAAGAGCTGATCACTGGGCATGTGGCCGTAGACGGTGATGGTGCCGTCGTCGTGCTGGATACGGATCCAGTTTCCGAAGCCTTGGGCTGCGCCGGAGGAGATGACCTCTCCGTCCATGACGGCGTAGATGGGCGTGCCGATTGGGTTCGCTACGTCGATGCCGTTGTGGAAGGAACCCCACCGCGGGCCAAAGCCAGAGGTAAAGGTTCCGGAGGTCGGAAAGACCACGGTATTACCGTTGGCATCCTGGCCGCGTGTAGGAGTGAGACCGGAGTGATCGCCCTGTGGGGCGAAGGCCTCGGCGAGACCAGGAATGCTGGAGGGATCGAGGACGATATCGAAGCCGTCCTGCGTGGAGTTGATCTCCGGGGTGGAGGCCCCGTTGAGGGCTCCGGCCGTGGACACGATTAGCCCGGAGAATGCTTTGAAGAGGTCGGCCTTGGAGTCTTCCTTGACTTCGATGTCGCCGGCGGTAGGGCCCTGGGAGGACCCGTCGGAGACATCCACGCTTGCTGCCGGTTCGGCGGCGAACGCTGGGGCCGTCACGGTAGCGGTGGTAACCGCCACGGCGGCGAGTGCGCTGAGCGTGCGCTTCATAACTTCACGTCCTTAAGTCCTGCTGTGGCTCGCTTCCGCCGACGAAGGCGGCAGGAAGCCTGTGAGCGATAGGGCGCGGCCATAACAGCCGCGATGCGCCTTGAAGCCTGCGACACGCCGGCGTGGTTGCGTCTGCGTGCTGAGGCTTTGTGGCAACGAGATACAAACTATCCCGAGCTATCGCCCTGCGCAATCTCTAAAAATGCAGGTAAATACAGGAATTGTTCGAAAACCCATCGAACAGCCCAGCGTGTTACATGTGTGAAAGAAGTGAAAATTGTTACAGGGGTAAAGTAGAGGTTTAAAGAATGGGGGTAGGTTATGGGGGTGTGAAAAGCGCAGCGCCCTCGGCCAATCATTCAGCCGAGAGCGCTGGGGAGGAGAGCACTGTGAAGTGCAGGTACTAGGTCAGAAGGGATTAAGTCAGCGAACGTGATTCACTGCGATCCCGTGCGGTAAGCGGAGCCGTCTTATCGCTGCGATTCACAGCAGCCGCTAGTGCTGCGGCCAGGAGAGGCACGATAAGCACGGCGAGGAATTGCCACCAATCTGGGGTGAAATAGTCCTGCAGGCGCAGACCATAGGGCGGCGTCGAGTAGGCGTATCCGGAGCTATCGGCAAAGAAGTACGTGCCGAGATGGCCCGCAATCACGCCGAAGAGCATGCTTGCGGTGGCCAGCATCCAGGTCTGCCACGCCGCTACCTTGGACATCAGCGAAGGGTGGGCGCCGATTGATTGCAGCACGGTGCTTTCCTGGCGCATGCTGCTAGCGGCGTTGGCAATGATGAGCGCCAGCACGATGAGGCAGACAATCCCCATTCCGAGGCCTAGGTAGTAGCGGAAGCTCTCGGGAGTAGAGACTGCGAAGTTTAGCGAGTATTGCGATTGCGAGGCGCTCGCTGTCAGGTCTTGCAGCTCCTCACGCTCTGACTCGCTCGGTGGCTCGTCGAAAGCGAGGGCTTGGCCCACGTAGAAGGGCTCCATGTTTAGCTTTTCTGCTGCCTGCTGGCTAATCAAGACCACGTCGCGGGCCGCGGTGGGTAGTGCCTCCACAACTGGCAGATCCGACTCCTGTGTCCCGCTCGGTTCTTGGCTGTCAATGCGGCTATAGGACTTTAGAGTCACCGTGCCGTGCGTGTTATCGCCGACGTGGCTGCTGTGGGGAAGCACGATGCCCCCGGCGTCCAATGTCTGCGCCGCTGCGCGGCGATCTTCCTCCGAGTCGAACTGCCACAGCTCAAGCTGGGAAGAATCCGTTTGAATCATCCTGCTTTGATAGATCAACGGGTTATAAGGAAATGACGTCATCAGCTCGTGGGCGCATTCTTGGCGAGCCTCCTCGGACTCATCGGTGCGTCGCCCCTGATTATCCACAAAGACTGCCTTCTCAACTGGTTTGCTGAGATCGACCTGTTCACACTGGTAATCAAACTCGGTACTGAGCTCATAGAAGGTGCCTTCCTCCGGAAGGCTGTAGGACGTCGTCCACGAGGGGAAAGCATAGAAGGGATACGTGCGGGCAGAGGTGGTCTGCAGGACGGCCTCTACCGCGGCGCGTTCTTCCGGAGTGGACACCTGCGATGGTTGCTCAAACGTCGTCTCCTCAATCAGTGCAGAAGTAGGCGGCATGACGAGCTTTTCTTCGGCAGTGGTCTTTGCGCTATCCGTCATGATGCCTACGCCAAACAGGGTGGTCACGAAGGTGACTGAGACGAGAGCGATGGACGTCGGCAAGGCATGCATGCTGCGCCGGGTCAGGCCCCGTCCGGCCAGGCGAAGCGAGAGAGGGCCCCGGCGAGACAGCAGGGAGCACAAGAAGACCAAGGCCGGGGCTGAGGCGGCAACCGCGATGACTCCGAAGAGAGCCAGCACCGTAGGGATGTACTTTCCCCAGGGAGTGAAGCTGAATAACACGAGCAGAAGCAGGAATGCGGGGCCGACGGCCATCCACCGCCGGAAGCGCAAGAGGCGGTCGGGTGCGGCGCCCTGGATCGCCGTGGCTAAAGCACCACGTTGCGCCAACCACGCAGGAACGATGGAGACAATGACACAGCCTGCCACCGCCACGAGCCAGGCGAGGCCAATAGCTAGGAAGGGCGGGTGGGCAGCAAAGTCCGGGTAGCGGGCTGTCCACCACACCCACGAAGCCGTGAGGCCAACAACCACGCCGATAGTGGCGCCGATGAGCCCCATTAGCAGGCCATAAGCCATCACCGCGAACATGATGTGGCGTGGCAATGCACCCTGGCTCGACATCAGCGCGTACAGGCGGGTATTGCGTCCAGTGGCCAGCGTGAAGACGGGGGCGAGAAGGAAAAGGATGAGCAATCCGGCGATGGCATAGAGGCCGACGAAGAAGAGCACGAAAAGAATGCTGCTCAAGGTCCCGCCAATGGAATCAGGCTCAGAATCGGGCCGGTCCGTATCTCGCAGTTCCGGTGCCCAGATTTCCAGCCCAGCTTCACGGGCACGGTCGGCATCCTCCTTGGTCAGCGGTGTATCACCCACGATGGCCCAGGAGGTGTGTATCTGAGAGGACGGGTCGCTGAGGGCGTCATTGAGGGTGGGGGAGGTGACGAAGTCATAGTTTTCGGGAGCAATGGCCGCGACTGTGGCTTGGTGGTCACCGCTGAGGGCGTTGGTGCGCACCGTGATGACGTCTCCAACGGAGGCGTCGATCTTGTGTGCTGTAGAGCGCGATAGAACTGCCTGGTTGGGGCCAAGATTGAACTTGTCGACGGCCTCCTGCGCCGGCTCCGGCGGATTCTCTGCGTCGAACTGATCTACCCAGGAGTTGGTTGACTTCCCATTATGGATTAGTGACGTGCTAGAAAAAGTGGTGACTGGGCTGAAGCTGAGGCCCGAAGGAAGCACCTCGGCAGCCAAGCGCGGTACGTCTTCGTTGCTAATGCCCGGGCCGCTGACCTGCAGGGCTCGCTCGGGTGAGCTCAAGGCCGCGGAGAGCCGACCGGAGGAATTATCAAAGAGGGCCATTCCAACCACGAGGGCCACTGGCAGCGCGATGAGCATGACAGCGGCCAGCGTGCGCCACGGGTGGCGCCACAGGTCGCGCCGCGTTGGGCGGGTGGCAGCATTAATGCCTGACATGCTAACGCACCTCCTCGCCGGTCAGGCGTCCGTCACGAACCATGACGACACGGTCGGCCCAGCCCGCGAAACGTGGCTCGTGGGTAACCAAAATGCCGGAGGCGCCGGCGTCGATACGCGCGCGTAGAACCTTCATGATCTCCTCACCCGTCGAGGTATCCAAGGCTCCGGTAGGTTCATCGGCGAGCAGTACCTTACGCGGGCCGATGAGCGCGCGGGCAATGGCCACGCGCTGGGCTTGGCCGCCGGAGATTTCCTCCGGGAAGCGGTCGATGGTGCCGTCGAGACCGACCTCATTGAGTGCTTGCTCAGCAGCTTCGCGGCATTGCGCAGGCGAGAGTCCGTCTAGCTCAAGAGGGAGGGACACATTCTCTCCGACGGTGAGGGAAGACACTAGGTTGAAGTGCTGAAATACCAAACCAAGGTGTCGGCGGCGAGCGATAGCTGCCTTGGCCTTGGAGAGCTGGGAGGCATCGGCGCCGTCGAGAAGCACGCGTCCTGATGTTGGTGGTTGGAGCAGACCTGCGACGTTGAGCAGCGTGGATTTGCCGGAGCCGGAGGGGCCCATAACGGCGACCAACTCGCCCGGTTGCAGCTGCAGGTTGACCGAATCCAGGGCGGTGACCTGGCGGGCGCCGCTACCGAAGACGCAGGTGATGTTCTCAAGTTCGAGCGGGAAAGGAATGTGCTGGGTCGTGGGCACAGAGTCGGGGGTCATCGGGTTTCCTCCTCGGTGGCGGTGGTGGCTGGGTTGGACAGGGACTCCACGCGGTCGAGCCAGCGTGAGAGAGATTCCAGGTCGAAGATTTGGCGCTCGACGGCCAAGCGCTGGGCGCTGCGCTCTGCGGGGAGTTTCGAGGCTTGGCGGTTGAGCTCCCGAAGTTGGCGGACGGTGGCAAAGCGCTGGGCGTCAAGGACGGCGATGACGTCGATATCGGAGCGTCGCGCTGCAAGTGACACTTTGAGTACGAGCTCATCGCGCTCGATGGCGTCGTTGTGCAAGGTGGACATCCACCACTGCGAGAGTTCCTCACGGCCTGCGTTGGTGATGGCATAGCT
Source organism: Corynebacterium sp. HMSC074E01 (assembly GCF_001808885.1). Lineage (NCBI taxonomy): Bacteria > Bacillati > Actinomycetota > Actinomycetes > Mycobacteriales > Corynebacteriaceae > Corynebacterium > Corynebacterium sp. HMSC074E01. The sequence goes on along the minus strand of NZ_KV794854.1, from coordinate 560,272 downwards.
GGTGGCGCGGCGCCCGGTGGGGCCGGTGAGCTCGCCGTCAGTGGCGATGAGTCCATCGCGTTCCAAGCGGCTTAAGGTTTGGGCGACTTGGCCCATGTTGAGCGGCCAGAGGTTATCAAAGGTTTCAGCAAAGCGGGTTTTGATGTGGCTGGCCGTGGCGGGCTCTTCACTCAGCAGAGCAAGCACGGAGTGTTTGACGGACATGGTCACCTCCTGTTCGGAGGGTAAGAGGAGGATACAATCGGTACATACCCGGTAAGTTACCGGGTAACCTTTGGGGTGGTCAAGAGTTTTCGGGAAGGAATCTTTCAGTACCCCCTCCATGTACCCCAGTGTGGGGTATGCGGTGGAGCGTGCACGAAGGCGGGGCGGAGTGGGTGAGATGCAAAAAGCGGCACAGAGCAAAAGTGCTCTATGCCGCCTGAAAGTTGTTGGAAGGCTAGGTTGAGAGTAGGGCTTAAGAAATGTTGACGCCGCGCTCTGCAAGCCACGGAATCGGGTCAACTGCGCCCTCACCGGTGGGGTGGATTTCAAAGTGCAGGTGGGAGCCGGTGGAGAAGCCCAAGGAGCCCATGCCAGCGATCTTCTGGCCAGCGTGAACGCGCTCGCCCACAGCGACGTCGAGGGTCTGCATGTGGCCGTAGACGCTCATAGAACCGTCATCGTGCTTGATGCGGATCCACTGGCCGTAGCCAGAAGCAGGGCCGGAATCGATGACGGTGCCGTCCATGACGGAGAGGATTGGGGTGCCCACAGCATTGGCGATGTCGATGCCGGAGTGGAAGGAGCCCCAGCGGGGGCCGAAGCCCGAGGTGAAAGTACCTTCTGCCGGGCGGGCGACGGACGGTGCACGGTTGGCTTCGTCAGCGGCGGCGCGCGCATCGGCTGCCTGAATGGCCTTGTCGAGCTGGGTAGCCAGGTCGGCGACCGGCTTGGTCTCAGCGATGGAGAGGATCTGTGGTGCGGCATCCTCGACGGCGGCCTGTGCGTCCTTGAGCGGATCGGTATCTGCCTGCAAGGTGTAGTCGATGGACTGCGCCTTGGTCTCACCAGTGCCAGCGGATTGAATGGTGCCGGCTGCTGCACCGCCAACACCTGCGGTAGATACGGCGCCTGCGGCGACGGTCATTACCGCCAAACGCCCCTTTGCAGTCTGCGAGGTGGTGATCTTGCGGTGGCGACCTGCGCTTCGCTGAGTCTTGCTTCGCATGAACTCTACTTCCATCCTAATTCACTATCGTCCAGCCAGAACAATCGTTACGTCTAAACCTGGTTGGTTATCCGATTGTGACCTTCCTGTTACCAACGAGATGTAACAGTAGCGTCTCGGCGAGAGCGGAGCAACCCGCATTGCGGTTTTTCTTTTTGATACGTCGACAGATGTGCTTGTTCTGATGCGGTAGCTGATTCCTGTGAATGAAGTGAATCTCTGGCGGTGCTTAAGATCTCCGGTAGCGGAGTGCGCGTGGGTAGTTCTCATCAGCGGATGCAGCTAAGGATAAAGCTGATAAGGAGTATCCGTTCGGGGGTGTGCCCGACCTTTTAAATCAGACCTCGTCGCGCCACCCCCGGTGGGGGAGGTGCGCGTGGCAAAGTGGACGCCAATGAATAAGAACACGAGTCCCCAGTCCAGGTCGTCTGCTCGTCCACGCGCGCACGTGCGTGGACGCGGTGATGGCGCTGAGCACTCTGAGCGAGGGCACCGACGGGATCGCCGGGATCCGGCGCAGCGTATTAAAGGAATCGAGTCTGACAAGGCACGTGCCCGCCGCGCACAGGCCCCAACGACGCTGCGCGGGCGCATTCGCCGCATGCTCATCGTCGTCGGTGTTCCGCACCTCGTTGTTGTCCTCAGCATCCTGGTGGTTGCCATCGCAGCGCTTCTTCTCACCAGCTCCCCGTCGGCGTGGCTAAACACCATCGTCGGGGAGGCCTGGATGGTGTTCAATCTTGCGCCTATCCGCGCTGGCGGAATTGATCTGGGTTTCATCCCGGCCCTCCCCGCGCTGCTCTTGGCCTGGTTGGTCGGCCGCCGCGTGCGCGAGGCGGTGAAGGATAAGGTGAGCATCAACGACCTGCTTGTCTTGAGTGCCTGCGTGCTGGTGGTGCCACTCGTCCTGACTTTCATTGCGTGGTTGATGTTGTGGGATGCCGGGAAGGTCTATGACGTTTCTCCTCCGGAGCTCTATCGCGTTCTTCCCCGCATGCTCCTGCTGCATGCGGTTGCCCTTATTGGCGGAATGGGCCCGCGCCTGTGGAAGGCCTTGGCAAAGCGCAGCGGCGTTCCGCACGTGTTCGTCGATGCCGCCCGCATCGGCCTGAGCTACCTCGGGTACCTGGTTGCAGCTGGGCTTATTCTCGTGGTGGTTCTGTGGGGATTCGGCTGGTCGCGCCAGTCCGAAATACTTGCCAGCTATCCGGTGCTCAATGCGCTGGGAACAATCGGCCTGTTTCTGGTGAGTATTTTCTACCTTCCCAACGCCGCGGTGGCAGCCGGCGCAGTGCTGAGCGGCTCGGAGATGCACATTGGTGAGGGAACCAGTGTGAGCCTCTTTAGCGGCCATGTAGTTCCACTTCCTCCGATACCTTTGGCCGCCGCGGTTCCGCCTTCCATTAGCCCTTGGTTCGCGGTGCTGTTGGTGATTCCAGCAATCGCAGCCGTGGCGGCATTTGCTCGGCGCCGCGCCCTGGTGTCTTTCCAGGTCGTGCTCGTTGCAACCATCACGGTGGCAGTGACCGCCCTCGTGGCGATCTACGGTGTTTCTGGCACGTTGGGAGTGTACGGGTACACAGGACCTGAGGTGTGGACCGCGGTAGGCTTGAGCTCCCTGTGGTGCCTTGTCGTGGGATGTGCCTTTGCCGCTGCACAGGCAGTGACGGCGTGGCGTGCGCGCCGCGCCACCGCCCCGGTTGCTGAGCCGGAAGAATCGGCTGCAGCCGAGGGCGATGAGGAGGCCACTGAAGACTCCACCAGCGCGGCTCAGGAAGAACACGAGCAGGAGCAGGCAGCGCTTGGCGACGACACCGGTGCCGAGACAGCCGCCGACGCCGATACTGAAACTGACACCGAGACTGACACCGACGCAGAGGCTCAGGTCGATACTGACGCCGACGATGAAGCTGATGCCGAAGCGGAGGCTGATACGGAGGAAGCCGATTTTGAAGTCGAGGGTGACGCTGAATCGGAGGCTGTGCCAGAGGCTGATGTGCGTGATGCAGAAATCGTGGAGACGAGCGATGTTGACGTCGACACCCAAGCTGAAGTCGAGGCCGAAGCAGTAGCGGATGAGGACGGCAATGCGGAGCATGCTCCAGACACAGAGGAGAGCGAAGAGCCCGAAGGCTCCAATAAAGAGTGAAAATTCTCCGGTTCGCGGCGGTAGCGGCTAGGCTGTAGCGCGTGACTACACCGCATCAGCCCGTTGCTACTGCCCGCCTCAACGTTGTGGTTCTGGTTTCTGGAACCGGCTCTTTATTGCAGGCCATCTTGGATGGCCAGGATGAGCACTACAGCGTTGTGAAAGTCATCGCGGACGTGCCCTGCCAAGGCATTGAGCGTGCACAGGCGGCGGGAATCGCCACCGAGGTTGTAGAGATGGGTGCTGACCGCACCGAATGGAATAAGCGTCTGGTTGCTGCAGTGGATACTGCGCAACCAGGCGTTGTTGTTTCAGCAGGGTTTATGAAGATCCTGGGGAAGGATTTTCTGGATCGCTTCGAAGGTCGCACCATCAATACTCATCCTGCGCTCTTGCCTGCCTTCAAAGGCGCGCATGGCGTGCGCGATGCGCTGGCTTATGGCGCCAAGGTCACAGGCTCGACTGTCCATTTCGTTGATGCGGGTGTCGATACCGGCTCCATCATTGCCCAGGAACCCGTCCGGGTCCTGCCAGAGGATGATGAGGCCAGTTTGCACGAGCGCATCAAAGTGGTCGAAAGAGAACTCATCGTTGCCGTCCTTCGCGCCACGCGCGTAAAGGGCGAGGAACTCAGCATTCAGCTCTAACTATCTCATTACCGCAAGGAAGGCTTAAGTCCCCGTACCATGAGCGAAGATCCTAAGAACATCAAGCGCGCGCTAATTAGTGTTTATGACAAGACCGGTCTGGAAGACCTTGCCCGGTCACTTGATAACGCTGGCGTGGAGATTGTTTCCACCGGTTCCACCGCGAAGAAGATCGCGGACTTGGGCATTGATGTCACGCCCGTCGAGAAGCTCACCGGCTTCCCGGAGTGCCTCGAAGGCCGCGTGAAGACCCTGCACCCGCGCGTGCACGCAGGAATCCTCGCGGATACCCGCAAGGAGGACCACCTGAAGCAGTTGGAGGAGCTGGAGGTAGAGCCCTTCCAGCTCGTCGTGGTTAACCTGTACCCCTTCCGCGAGACTGTGGCTTCCGGCGCAGACTTTGATGGCTGCGTGGAGCAGATCGATATCGGCGGACCGTCCATGGTGCGTGCGGCTGCCAAGAACCACCCGTCTGTTGCTGTGGTCGTGGATCCAGCCCGCTACGGCGATGTGGCTGACGCTGTGGCCAACGGCGGCTTCACCTTGGAAGAGCGTCGTGGCCTCGCCCGCGATGCTTTCCTGCACACCGCTGATTACGACGCTGCGGTGTCCGCATGGTTCGTCGAGCAGCTCAGCGAGGGCGAGGTGACCACCCCGCTCCGCTACGGCGAGAACTCCCACCAGTCCGCGACCGTGACCCGCATCGGCACCACTGGTTTGGCCAATGCGAAGCAGTTCAACGGCAAGGAGATGAGCTACAACAACTACCAGGATGCGGACGCCGCTTGGCGCGCCGCCTGGGATCACGAGCGCCCGTGCGTGGCCATCATCAAGCACGCCAACCCGTGCGGCATCGCGGTGTCTGAGGAGTCGATTGCTGCTGCTCACCGCGCGGCCCACGCCTGCGACCCGATGTCTGCCTTTGGCGGAGTCATCGCTGTGAACCGCGAGGTCACCGTGGAGATGGCCGAGCAGGTCAAGGAGATTTTCACCGAGGTTATTGTGGCTCCGTCCTACGAGGAAGGCGCCATCGAGGTTCTCAAGGCCAAGAAGAACCTGCGCGTGCTGCAGGCAGAGCATGAAGCGCCTAAGGAGGAAGTTAAGTTTATCTCCGGTGGCATGCTCACCCAAGAGCCGGATACCTACCAGGCAGAGGGCGATAACCCGGCCAACTGGACGCTGGCTGCCGGTGAAGCACTGAACGAGTCTGACTTGGCGCAGCTCGAATTCGCCTGGCGCTCCGTGCGCGCGGTGAAGTCCAACGCCATCCTGCTGGCCAAGGACAACGCCACCGTGGGTGTCGGCATGGGTCAGGTCAACCGCGTCGATTCCGCCAAGCTCGCGGTGGAGCGCGCTAACACGCTGGCCGACGGCGCCAACCGCACCGAAGGTTCCTTCGCTGCTTCCGATGCTTTCTTCCCGTTTGCCGATGGCCTTGAGGTTCTCCTCGAAGCCGGCGTGAAGGCCGTGGTGCAGCCAGGTGGCTCCATCCGCGATGAGGAAGTCATCGAGGCCGCCAAGAAGGCCGGGGTGACGATGTACTTCACCGGTACTCGCCACTTCTTCCACTAGAGCGTAAATGTGGCGCTGCCGTGTGCAGCGCACTGCCGCCGTCTTCATTCGCGCGCGTCACTGCGTGGGAACGGGAGGCGGCTTTCGCATACATGGGAGCTGTCCCTAGAGGAAAACTACTGCCCTAAACGACGAAGTTATGCGCCGCCAACGCGGTCAGCGGCTATAACTTTGGCAACTCGGGCAGCTTCGGCACCACTGCGTTTAGGCCCGCCGGGGGCGCTACTGCGCGTGGAGGGAAGCCACCGCGAAGCCAGTGTTGTCCGCGGGATTGCCGTTGGCGTCCTTATACGTAAAAGTAAAGCGCAGGTCCTGGTGGTCTGCGATGTTGATGGGCATCTCGAGGGCTTCCTCTGCCGGGACCTCGAAGGAGGCCAACTCAGTACCGTCAGCACCGTTGACGGTAACGGTGGCGCTGGCAACATCGGTATTTTCCCGGTCATCGCTGAAACCAAAGACCGCGTTGAGTTGGCTATGGCCTTCGGCCAGCTGTACATCAGCGATGTTGGTGCTGCCGGAGCGCGAGACATAGGAATCCGGGAAGAAAGTGCGGGCAATGACCACGCCGTCTGCTTCCAGATCGGTATCGATACGGCCGCTGGTGGCAAGAGGAGTTCCCGGAAGCGTAGCTGTTGAGGTCGGTTCGGAGGAAGCACCGGTGTGGTTGGCGTCGGAAGATTCGCGTCCCCAGATAAACCATGCACCGACGCCGAGAATGACCGCCAGGATGACGAGTAGAGCAATCAGCGCGGCGATGGCACCGCTGAAACGACCTTTGCCCTTCGGCGGTTCTGGAGCGGTGTACGTGGTGGGTTGAGGCGGACTCGGCGGAGTTGGAGCACTCCCGCCGAAAGGCTGCGAGCTGGGGCCAGCAGATTGCCCACCAAACGGTGGAGTGTTGCCGAACCCGCCCGGAGAACTGCTCGGGCCGGAGTGTTGTGGCCCAGACGGGCTGGGTGGGCCGGACGGAGCACCGAAACTTCCGCTTGAGCCGTTAGCACCGCCGGGGGTGCCGGGGCGGCCAAACCCGGGAGCAGGAGAACCGAAGCCGGAGGAACCGGAATTGTGTGGCGGAGTGCCCGAAGGGCCGGTAGGAAACGTCATGGCTGGGAGAATAACAACCTTTCCGTGCGCAGGGGAGATAGAGCATTGAGATACCTCTAATAATCTAAACCCTCTACCGCTGCCCGCGCGGGCAGAGATGCAAACTCGTGGGAATAGTCCCCACCAGAATCGAAAAAGCCGTGGAAACACGGCGTCGTGACTGAAGAACGATGCACGAACCTCACCGCAACCGTAGTACCTGTGCAAAGATAAGAAAGATAGAAAACGCCTATAGGGCATACCCAGAACGTCTAGATCTACGGAGGCTTCGGTGACTGATTCAGATCGCAACCATGGATTCGGCGCGCAGCACCCGCAGGGAAATAGCGGCCAGCCGCAGCCTTCCCGTAAAGATACCCACCCGGAAACCGCGGATTTTGAAGCGCCGCCGACGCAACAGCGCCCCCTGCCGCCCCAGAGCTACCCGCAGAACACGGGAAACAATCAGAATTATGCGCAATCCGGAGAACGCAATTACTCGAACCCCTTTGTCGCCCCCGGCGCATCGGGCCAGTACGGCCAACAACAGCAATTCCAGACGCAGCACTTCTCGTCCCAGCAAATACCGCAGGACGGTAGCGGACAGTATAACCAGCAGCCAGCAGGGTACCCCGCTGGCTATTCTCAGGAGGGTGGCGGAAGCGGCAGCTCTTCTAACTCTGGCAAATTTGTGCTTATCGCCGTGCTGATCCTGGCGGTCGTCCTCGTTATGGCTGCGCTGGCCTACATCTTTTTCTTCAAACATGCCGACTCAAATTCCCAAGCCGGCTCGCCCCTGACCACCGCGCAACTCACCGAGCAGAACGAGAGCGCACAGGAAGAAGAGTCGAACGCGGAGAGCTCTGAAAAGACGACAGAGCAGCCCACGACGACCTCGCAGTCACCAAAGCGCCCCGAGCACCCTGACTTGCCTGAGGGGGCGATTCCGGCAAACGACGCCGCACGCAACAACGAACCGGGCGGCAACTTCAACAGCGTCTACCGTGGAACTGTGGTGACGACGGAGTCCTTTGCCAACGTTGTGCGCGATGAGTACGTCAAGCACTACGTGGAAACCCACGAGTTTGATGCCACCATTAAGGCTTTCAGCCCAGTTACCAAGATCACCTACACCATGGATTGCTCCGATAACGGTGAATTTGTCACCTGTACCGGCGGCAACAACGCGGTTGTGCTCATCCTCTAATGCTTAGGCGGTCAACAATGAAACAGGTAGCACAGCGACGTCACAGCCCTGCACAGCCGCGGCGCCGGAGGGCAGTACTAGCAGCGCTGGTGGGGATCGCGGGGGCGTCGCTAAGCGCCTGCACCATTGGTGATGTCTCCACACCTGAGCCCAGCGCTCCGGCGAGCAGCCCACAGCCCACGCTGCCTGATTCCGGGGCAGAGGTATCTGATGGACCCGCCGCTGACTCAGCCCTTGACAAGGAACCAACCGTGATTAAAGCTACCGACCTTCAGGAAGCCGTCGACGCCATCGCCGCAGACAACCCCGGTACCGGAATCGCGGTGGCCGGCTCAGGAACCGTCGCAGCGGCCGGCAACACCGGCCCGCTGCCTGCGTGGTCCACCGTGAAAGTCCCGTTGGCCATCGCCGCCGAACGCGCCGGGGTGGCGGACCCAGATACTGTATCCCGGGCAATCACGTATTCCGATAACGCCGCGGCGGATTCTCTCTGGGAGGCCCTCGGTGGGGGAGAACAGGCCGCACAAGCCACCCAGGCCATCATTGGCACAACCACGGTCCCCGCTACGCCACCGCGCCCCGGTTTCAGCGCCTTCGGTCAAACCCAGTGGTCGGTGTCCGAGCAGGCAGAATTCATCGCAGCGCTGGGGTGCCAAGAAGGCGCGGATCCAATCCTTGCAGCCATGGGGCAGCCGGATCCCACGCAGAACTATGGTCTCCGGACTTTAGAGGGCGCGGTGATGAAAGGCGGCTGGGGGCCGGCCGAGGACGGCTCCTATGAAGCCCGCCAGATGGGATTAATCACCCTAGGCGGGCACACGGTGGCGGTGGCGATCTATGCCGCAGCGCCTTCCGGCGATTATGGCGAAGCACAGCAGATGCTGAGCCGTGTGGTCAAACAGCTGGCCACCGCAGAGGTCGAGTGGCCCGATGCGGGATGCCAGCAGGGGGCAGTTTAAGAAGCACGAGCGATGTTAAGGCGCTAGCGCGGCCAGTAATCCTCGAATTCGCCGGCCTCGCCGTCGATGTCATAGTCCGTGCCGCGGATGTTCAGCACGGAGCCGGTGTCTTTCCTGCTGGTTGGATCAAGAATCGTGGCGCTGAAGGAATCACCTTCACCACGCGCCGGGCCAAAGGCAGCGCCGCTGGACCAGACACCGCGGTAGAAGAGGGAGTCCTGTTTCTCACAGACCACAATGTGTGAATCGGGATCGGTGCCATGCGCGGCGAAGATCATATCCTCACCCTGTTGGCAGCGTGCCTCAGGATAATCGGACCAACCGGCAGCAGTGAGCCCCTCTGGGACGTCGGCAGCCCCGGTGCTCACTGATGTTTCTGGAGCCTGCTCGCTCGGTGCTTCTGTCTCGTCTGCTTTTCCATCTTTCTGTGCAGGAGAGTCCTCCGGGGTGGTTGCCTCCTCCTGCGGGGCTGTCTGCTCTGAGGTGTCGCTGGTGCTGGACGTTTGTTGGCTGGTGGAGCGGACGTCGTACCAGATCACGAGGCCTGCAATCACCAGCGCAATGAGAATTGCGATCGCGCAGATGAACGGAACGAGGTTGCGTTGTTCCGATTGGGGCTGTCGAGACTGGCCCGACACCGGTGTAGGGGTCTTATGCTCGTGATAGTTAGTGCTAAATCCTGGGGTCGTCATAGGGTCCTTGGAAAACAGTAGAGAACAACACGTAGCATAACCGGCCTTGCAATACCGGACGGAACCGCGCTTAAGTACCCTCCATTTGGGGGCGATGGGACATGGCAACATCATGCTGCCCAGTGCATATGGTCCAATGGGGCAGTGACTAATTCCTACTTCGTGCAATGGCTGACCCAGCAGAAGCGCTACACCAACGTGTACCTGCTGGGTGAAGGCGGCATGGGGCAGGTCTTTCATGCCACGGATCCGGACCTTTCCCGTGAGCTCGCCGTCAAGGTGCTGTTGGATGATGTCCGTGATGAAGCTTCTCGCGCCCGTTTCCATAATGAAATGAAGGCGCTCACCAAGATCGGCAGCCACCCAGGGGTAGTTCAGTTTTATTCCAAGGAGTCCACCCCGCGCGGAGATGACGTGATGGTCATGGCCTTCATCGATGGCAAAACCCTGGGGCATGCTATCCGTGAGCGGGCCCACCAAGGCCGGGGTTTTAGCGTGGCTGAGGTTGTGTATTACCTCAAACCAATTGCCTCGGCGCTGGATTATATGCACCATGAGTTGCATCCCGGGTGGGTGCATCGGGACATCAAGCCCGCTAATATTCTGCTGCGCAAGAACCCCGGCAGCTTGCCACCGGCTGTGCTAAGTGACTTCGGAATCAGCATTGAGGAAGGCCAATCTCGCCTGACCAAAATCGGTCACATTGTGGGTACTGAGAAATACTTGGCCCCGGAGAACAACGGCAATGCTTATGGCGATGATGATATGTCGGCGCGCGCGGACGACTACTCCTTGGCGCTCATCGCCTTCGAGATGCTCACTCTTCATCACCTCAAGGACACGATGCCGCGCAGCGAGTGGGAGGGGCAGCGGCGCATCCCGGATCTGTCTAGTGATGCCTTCGCCGAATTCCTGGCAGGGGACACAATCCGAGTGGTGTCGGAAGTACAGACCGTACTGAACAAAGCGCTCAACAGCGTGCCCATGCAGCGCTATGCGCGGGCCCAGGACTTCATTGCCGCGCTTGGAGACGTCTCCCAGTCCCACCCCACCCAGCGTGCGGCGGCACCCGCCGTCGATGCTCCGCGTATCGCGCCCACGCCGCAGTCTTCACCACGGCCGGAGCAGCCGCGAAATGCCGGAAGAGCTGGGCAGCCGAGCCAGTTTGGCCAGCATCCTCAACCTTCCCAACGCTGGCCGGAACCCTCCGCGTCCTTCGGGTCCGTGGAGCGGGCAAGGCCCACTGGCTTCGTCGCCCCCTCGAACCCGATCGCGTCCCCCGGGACTGTCTCACCCTCTACACCGGTGACGCCGGCGATGCCAGGGTCCACCGTGCAACGCCGTTCCACGCCGCAGCGAGCAAACCACAGGCCGCCTGCGAAGGACAATTCAAACGCCCTCATCATTACGGTGACCGTCGTTGTCATCATTCTCATCTTCGTGGTGACGTGGGCTATCGTGGCCTAGCGCCAGCGGGGTGGGGGAGTAACTTAGCGAGCGGAACTAAAGTGAGTGCCGTTACACTGAAAGACACTGTTTGAAGGCACCTCGCCGGGATGGATGGCGATGTGCGCACGTTTCCCAGCCCTCCGGAGGTGTCTATGAGCCAGCAACAGCCACTCCCACCGCAGAATGCTCCTCAGGGGCCGCGGCTGCGCATTGATGATTTGATCGGCGGCGTGATGGTTATGTCCCCAGGCCAAGAAATCATTGTCGGCCGCGCCGGTGACTTCCGGGTCGGCGAGGAGGACCTCAGCCTGCACCGCCAGCTCTTTCAGCTGTGGTACGGCGGGCAGGGCTGGATGATTTGCAACGTGGGCAGCCATATCCCACTGCGCATCGAGCTGCGCGGTGTCACGGGGTTTTCGCGCATCGACTTGGGCCCGCGCTCAGTAGCGGCCGTACCACCGGGGCCGTCGCGGATTACCTTTGAGACCCCCGAATGCCCCTATGAGCTGTACATCGACGTGGAAAACAGCAACTACTCGCGCCGTACAAAGCGCGAGCAGGATGTCGATGAGGAGCGCACGCGCACCCGCCACGTTCCCAATGATGAGCAAGAAGAGTTGCTGCGCCTGCTAGCCAGCTACCTCAAGAAGCCGGGCTCCACCGATGCTGATATCCCTTCGGTCCGCGAGATCGCCGAGGAGCTGGGGTGGACGGAAAAGAAGACGAATCACAAGATGGATCGCCTAGTGGACAGCCTCCGAGCAGACGGTGAAAAGGCGTATAAGCCCTATAAGACCTTCCTCGCGCACTATGCCATCCGGCACGGCCGCTAAGACATCTGGCACAGCCGCTAGCGGGTCGACTTCTTCCGATCTGCCGCGGCCGCGGCGGCGGAGGAAATAGAGTCGTTGCGGTTCTTGAGCAGCTCCAACGTGGTCGCTTCGGCGTCCTCAGGCGGGGTGGCGCCGAGGACTGCGAGGGCGGCGTCGGCAAGCATGGCAGACTGCTCCGGCACGCGCTGCGAAGCATCAAATGGTGCGTTGCCATCGTTGGGGCGCATCTCGATGACGGAAAGCGCGATGTGGAAGGGCAGCTCGAGGCGCGGATCATCCTCTCCCACAATCTCCGCGGCAGCAGTGCGGAAATGCTCCTTCAAGCGGTCACGCTGGTCGTGATACTCGCCGAATTCCGGAGAGTTTGCCACCGGCAGTTGATACAGGCGGCCTACATTCCACGCCGAGGTCAACAGCAGGCGGGACTCTGCGGCTACGAGAGACCACAAGCGTTGTGCCGGCGCAGCGTCTGAGGCAGCGAGCTCATCCGCGAGTTCCAGCGAAGGCTCGATGGTGGAATTGAGCAGAGTGAGGAAGATATCCGTCTTCGAAGGAAAGTGGTAGTACAGCGAGGCCTGCCGAATGCCGACGGCATCGGCAATCTGGTGCGTGGAGGTTGTAGCAAAGCCCTGGGTGGTGAAGAGCTCGGATGAAGCATCCAGGATTTCCTCGCGCGCGGTGTTTCCCCGGCGGCGTGGGCTATTCTTCCGTGGCCTGCCAACGCTCCCTGCCATGAGGCGGACTCCCTTCGATAAAATTCATGTAATAACTGACGGCAAGTCAGTAATCCTACACCCCGCCGCGAACGGCGATCGTCACGGCTTAGCTTTGACTACAGCTAACCACACTACCGTGCCTAGCCACGATGGATTCGATAGCAGCAGAGACAGTGCGGCACGCCGAACCGTAGGCGGTACGGTCCAAAGGCGGCAAATCAGCCAGCACAACGCTGTGCTGATCGACGCCCTCGTACCACCGACCCAACTCTAGGGCGATGCCCGTGCCCCAAGCTAAGCTCAGCCCCTCCGCTTCGGCGGAGGTAAGAAGCTCACGCTCGACGCCAATGGCGAGGCGGTCTGGAGTGGGGCGGGGTGCTGGCGCCGCCCAGCGGGCGATGGCAGACACCGGTGCGAGCAAGGAGAGACGAATGGACACGTCGGCAGAGCGGTCGGGGAGACCGTCGACGAGTTTCAGCGGTGCCGGCCGCTGAGACACTGCCTCGGCATAGAGTTCCTCCTCGCCGCCCGTGCCTAAGGGAAGGCCGGCATCCGCACGCGTCGATGCTAGGTCTTGCACCGCACCACAGGATAGGCCGGCTTCAGTGATGATCTGCTCCAGCTGTTCGTCTGTGCCCAGCCACGTGATGGGGAGCGAGGGGAGAAGATCGCCGCGGGCAGCGGCGCCGGTGAGCCGCACGGGACTTGCCAGACCGGGAGAGCGGACAATATCGGTGACCACGCGAGAAAACCAGGCAGCGAGCTCAACTCCATCTCCGCGGTGGGCCGTGGCGTTGCGCAGCAGGTCCTGTGCCTCCTCCAGCAGACCACGGGCATGGGCAGGGGAGTGGCAATGGGTGGCGAGTTCACTGAGATCGGTGAGGGATTCGTGCAGTGGCATAAGGTCCTTGTTTCCCTTTCCATCAGGGGCGTTCTAGCCCTTCAATCTATCACTCTGGACGGGCGCACTGAACATGACAGGGTGGATACGGGCGCACAAGGTTGCTGGTAGGAAAACGAAAGCCGCCGCCTACCTTCCCCTTTTTAGCAGGGGAGGTAGGCGGCGGCTAAAAGCTCTTTTGTCCTGTCCTAGTGTGTCACGAGTACAGCGGCAAAAGTGCGCTGTTGAAACCAGCTAGTGTTTAGCGGGACGTGAACGGCAGGAGAGCCATTTCGCGTGCGTTCTTGACGGCAGTAGCAACCTGACGCTGCTGCTGCGGGGTCAGACCGGTGACGCGACGGGAGCGGATCTTGCCGCGGTCGGAGATGAACAGACGCAGGGTCTTGATCTCCTTGTAGTCAACCTTCTCAATGCCCTCGGCCTTGAGCGGGTTCTTCTTCGGGCGGCGGGTCTGCTCCATACGGAACTTCTTGTGATTATTACGCTTGACAGCCATTGTATGGGTACCCCTTTACCAGCTGGACTTGCGAACGCCCGGCAGCTCACCACGGTGAGCCATGCCGCGCATACGGACACGGGACAGACCGAACTTGCGGAGGTAACCGCGCGGACGTCCATCAGCGGAGTCGCGGTTACGGACGCGGACGCGGGCGGCGTCGCGCGGCTGACGGTTCAGCTCGAACTGCGCCTCGAGGCGCTCTTCGTCCGGGGTGTTCGGGTTCTTGATGATTGCCTTGAGCTCAGCGCGACGCTCCGCGTAGCGGGCGACGATTTCCTTGCGCTGCTCGTTCTTGGCGATCTTTGACTTCTTAGCCATAAATTATCGCTCCTCGCGGAATTCGACGTGCTTGCGGACGATCGGATCGAACTTCTTCAAGGTGATGCGATCCGGGTTGTTGCGCTTGTTCTTACGGGTCACGTAGGTGTAACCGGTGCCCGCAGTGGACTTCAGTTTGATGATTGGACGGATGTCATTACGTGCCATCTTTAGATCTTCTCCCCACGTGCGCGAATCTTAGCCACGACGGACTCGATGCCATCGCGGTCGATGATCTTCATGCCCTTGGTGGAAACGGTCAGGGTGATGGTACGGCCCTCAGAGGGCAGGTAGTACCGACGACGCTGCACGTTGGGGTTCCAACGGCGCGAGGTGCGGCGGTGCGAGTGCGAGACCTGCTTGCCGAATTCCGGCTTGCGGCCCGTTACCTGGCAAATAGCCGACATGGGTCTTCTTTCTCCTAGCCGCCCACATCGAAAGCGACTAACGGAGTGCCTATTCCGCGGTGAGGCGCGGCGCTCGAAAAAGTGAGGTTGAGCAGGAGGCGTATATCCGTTGAACACCAGTTGATGAGGGCGTAAAACGATTACTTTGACAACAGCAAGGGGAAATCTTACATGCCGCGGACTGTAGAACCTAATCACCGTTGAAATATTGGCGGGCTTTGGCGCCTATTGTCTGTGTCTAGTCGACGACTGTTCCATGGTGAAGGTGCAGGCGAGGGCGTTGGAGAGGGAATCCTATAGCTAGCCCCGCGGGCTGCGTCCTGCGGCGATTTCGATTTTAATGCCGCTGGCCTGTAGGATATTTCGAGTTGTCGGCGCGAGCCGCACAGTTTTGTAAGTATAGAGACCCAACTCGGGCACGATCCTTTCACGCCCCCATATGCCATCGGGTGCCGTCATAGCGACGGTGTGCGATAGTACGAAAAGGGAAGCGTTGCGGAAGGAACCGACCCGTAGTTCAACCCTGAGGGAATCGACATATGAAGAAAGATATCCACCCGGATTACCACCCGGTGGTCTTTAAGGACGCCGGTACCGGCCACTCCTTCCTGACCAAGTCCACCGCTACCTCCGATCGCACCGTTGAGTGGGAAGACGGCAACGAGTACCCGCTCATCGTCGTTGACGTGACTGCTGAGTCCCACCCGTTCTGGACCGGTGCACAGCGCGTTATGGATACCGCTGGCCGTGTTGAGAAGTTCAACCAGCGCTTCGGTGCAATGGCTCGCCGCAAGAAGAAGAACGCGTAAGGAGGATAGAAGAAGATGGCAACTCCTAAGTTTAAGAAGTCCCGCGCGAACACCCACTCTCGCCGTTCCCAGTGGAAGGCTGACAATGTCGCCCTCCAGGAAGTCACCATCGATGGCCAGACCGTGCGCATTCCGCGCCGCCTGGTTAAGGCTGCCAAGCTCGGCCTGGTAGACGTCGAGCAGTTCTAAGTTCTGAGGCGCTTGTAGCGTTGAGGTCTTAGGGCCGCCACTGTTGCCCCGCGAATTCGCTTTTCTGCGTGAATTCGCGGGGATTTTTGTTATCCGTGAAAATTTTTCGTTTTGTTGTCGTGTCCACTGTTTGTGCAGCGTAGGCCAATTGTTTGGCGCGCGTGTAGACCATTGTGGTGCTTAAAGGGTGAATATTAGGGGGGCGACAGGCTGGGTTCTACTTCGAGAATTCAACCCCGATAGGACATAATTGAGACTATGAAGATTCTTGTCGTCGATGACGAGCAGGCTGTACGCGAATCGCTCCGCCGCTCTCTGAAGTTTAATGGCTACGAGGTCATATTGGCCGCTGATGGCGTACAGGCTGTCGAAATGGTGCACAGTGAGCACCCAGAGCTTCTCATCCTCGATGTGATGATGCCGAACATGGATGGTCTGGAGGTCTGTCGCACCCTGCGCAGCGAAGGTTGGGACCGCCCCATTTTGGTATTGACGGCTCGCGACGGAGTGTCTGACCGCGTTGCAGGTCTAGACGCCGGCGCCGATGACTATCTGCCCAAGCCCTTCGCTCTGGAAGAGTTGCTAGCCCGCGTGCGTTCCTTGGTCCGCCGCGCCGCTGCGGAGTCGATTGCAAAGAAGCAGCCGGTTGAAACCCAGTTGAGCTTTGAGGACCTCAAGCTCGATGCCGATACGCGTGAGGTGACCCGCGGCGAGCGTCAGATTTCTCTGACCCGTACTGAGTTTGCCCTGCTGCGCCTGCTCATGGAGAACCCCCGCAAGGTGCTCTCCCGCAATACCATCTTGGAAGAGGTATGGGGCTATGATTTCCCGACCTCCGGCAACGCTCTTGAGGTCTACATCGGTTACCTCCGTAAGAAGACGGAAGAAAATGGCGAGCCGCGTCTTATTCACACCGTGCGTGGCGTTGGCTACGTCATGAGGGAGGCTATCGCGTGATTCTGCGGAGGCCCGCGCCTGACGCGGTGCCTTCTGAAGCCCTAGATACTACTGCGTGGCTGGGCCTCTCAGGCCGTCGCGGCTGGGCTTCGCGGGTGCCGCTTCGGTGGCGCCTTTCTCTAGTTACCGGTGTCGTTGTCGCCGTTGCGGTAGCAGTAATGACTTTTGTGACCTACTGGTTGGTTGCAGCGTCGATGACGGCGAGCGTCGATAGGCAGATCATGCAGCAAGCGGATGTGCTGATGCAGCAAGCTCAGGACCCGGCCTTTGTAGAGAATATCGATCAAGAGATCGCGACATTTAAGCTCTATAACCCCTCGACTCGGGTCTCCGTCTCTCCGCCTGCAGTTGCGTTTTCTTACGGTGATGCACTGCCCGTGGGTGGTGACTTCAAGTCGGATGGGGACAGGATGGAAAGCTCCATCCGCACTTTGGGTGGTGAGCGCGTACTGGCTAAGTATCAAGAAGGCGGTGCGACGGTAGTCCTAGCTAAGGACTTGGGGCCTACCGAAGACATCGTCTCCGCAGTAGGCTCGGCCCTGCTCATCATCGTGGCCTTTGGCGTTTTGCTGTCCGTCTTCGCCGGCATGGTGGTGTCCAAGACTGGCATGGAGCCCATCGCTCGCTTGAAGCGCGCGGTTGATTATGTGACGCAAACCAATGATCTGCGCCCGATTGCGGTCGAGAGCAACGACGAGATGTCGCAGCTGACGGTGTCCTTCAACCGAATGCTGTCCGCACTCCAACACGCGCGCGTGCAGCAATCACAATTCGTGGCCGATGCCGGCCATGAGCTGAAAACACCGCTGACGTCCATGCGAACCAACATTGAGCTCCTCATGATGCTGAATAAGTCCGGTGGCGGCTTTGGCATCAGTGAGGAGGACCGGCGTGATTTGGAAGAGGATGTGATGGCTCAGATGTCCGAGCTGTCGACTTTGATTGGTGACCTCGTGGATTTGGCGCGTGAAGATGCCACCGAAAAGGAACCCGAGCCGGTGGAGCTGCACGAGGTTTTGGAGCATTCCCTCAACCGAGCTAAGCGTCGCCGCCCGGACGTCGACTTCCGTGTGCGGTTTATCCCGTGGGTCCTTGACGGGGATCCGTTTGCCTTGGGCCGCGCCACGCTCAATCTCATGGACAATGCCGCGAAGTGGTCTCCAGCGACGGGCACCGTGCGCGTATCGATGAAGCAGGTGGCCCAAGATAAGGTGCGCCTGCGCGTGGATGACTCCGGCCCCGGTATTGCCCCGGAGGAACGAGACAAGGTCTTTGAGCGCTTCTACCGTTCCGCGGAAGCCCGGGCGATGCCGGGATCCGGGTTGGGGTTGGCCATCGTGAAATCCGTGCTCGAGCGGCACAACGGAGCCATCACCATCAAGGAATCTGCAGATGGGGGAACGCGCATGGAAGTCATCCTGCCGGGACATCCTACCGAGGGCGATGCCATGGTGGACGGCCTGGAAGAGCAGCCGAATGAGTTTCAGTTCGATTCGACCGCTGCGCAACAAGCGACGGGACAGGCACAGGAGACTTCCGGAGAACATTCGGGGAACCACAATGACCGCGGCAGAATCTTTGCCGAGCGGTGGTTCAATCAAGGTTAACGTGCGATGGATCACCCCAGCTCAGTGCACACAGGAAACGTCCAGCTTTTCCTAGCACACTGGCAGAGCAGAGACAGATGCGCACCAGCTTGAAAGAGCACACTACCTGACATGAATATGAGGAATTCGAACATGGATAGTCCCATGGATAACCCGCAGAACTCTGATGGGCGGGGACAGGCGCAACAGCGCGGCGAGGTATTTTCGGCGGGAAGCGAATCGAATGGTTGGAATCAACCGCGCACCAACTCGTGGGAGTCTGGCGGGCAGGCACCTTATGGGGGCCAGCCAGGGCAGGGGAGCCGACCTTCATTTGGTGCTCAGCCCTCCCAGGCTTCTTACGGCGCGCAAGCGCCTTATAGCGGAGCGAGCTACGGCTTCGGCCAACCCAATCAGAGCAGCCCGCAGTCGCAGAATCCAACGCAGCCTTATGCAGGACAACAAGGTGCGGGCGTGCACGGCGTGCAGCCGGGCCCCGATCAGAAGAATAAGCGCAAGATAGGTCTGGGCACTGCGCTGGCAATGATGCTCGTCGCAGCCGTTGGTGCTGGCGGTGTCACCGGTGCGGTTGTCGGCGCAGCGGGCAAGGATAAGTCTTCCACTTCGACCGTCAACGAAGTATTGGAACGTCAGCCGGTGGCAAATAGCACCGGCCAAGAGCCAGCTGATGGTTCTGTGGAGGACGTGGCGTCGAAGGTTCTCCCAGCGGTGGTCTCCATTTACTCCATAACTCGCTCGGGCGGTGCCGAGGGCTCCGGGTCCATCATTTCCCCGGATGGCTATGTGCTGACCAATCACCACGTGGTTGCCGGTGCAGACCAAGGAGGGCGTCTGGAAGTGACAATGAATGACGGCTCGCGTCATAGCGCTACATTCATTGCGTCGGATGCGACGACGGACGTAGGCGTCATCAAGATTGATGATGTCAATGACCTGCCCTATCTCCAGTTTGGTGATTCGGACGCTACCGCAGTGGGGCAAGAAGTAGTCGCCGTTGGTTCCCCGCTGGGGCTGAACGCAACGGTGACGTCGGGAATTGTGTCAGCCAAGAACCGCCCTGTTCGTGCCTCGCAGGAAGGTGGGGAGTCCTCGTTGATCGACGCCATTCAGACCGACGCAGCCGTAAACCCCGGTAATTCCGGCGGCCCCTTGGTGGACATGGAGGGCAACATCATTGGCATGAACTCGATGATCGCCTCGCTGTCGAGTGGCTCGAGTTCCGAAGGCGGTTCCATTGGCTTGGGATTCGCAATTCCTTCGAACTTTGCTAAGCGCATGGCCGATGAGCTCATTAATAACGGCAGGGTCAAGCACCCCACCTTGGGTGTTAAGGTTCGCGCGCAGAGCGAGACCCAAGGTGCAGAGATTGTCGACGTGGAACCTGATAGCCCAGCTGATAAGGCAGGACTGAAGTCCGGTGACGTGGTCACCCGCGTTAATGAGCGCCTCATTGAAAGCTCCGATGCCCTGATCGCGGCAACACGTTCCCAGGAGTTTGGTGCAACCGTCACCCTTGAGGTGAAGAGTCGCGATAGTGAAGATGCGAGAAAGGTAGAGGTAACGCTGGCAAGCGAGTAAGTTTACAAATACTTGGGCGGTGCGCCAGCGCCGCGTGAGCCTCGCACCCAGACACCTTTTCAAGAAACTACTTCCGGAAGATTCCGTCCCACCTTTAAGGAGAACCTCCGTGGCAGACAACACCGACGCAACCGAGCTGTTGGGGCGCGATGCCTCACGCGAACTCGATGACGTTACCGAACCCGATGACGCCTTCCTCATTGCCAGCGAACAAGAACAAAGCGTTCAAGCGCCACGCCGCGCGCTCGTTGTGATCGTCACCGATCACCCGGATGAGGCGGCCCAGGACACATCGCGCTTGGCTGGTGAACTGCTGGCTGAAGCCGAGTTCACCGTTGACGGCGCAGTGATTGTCCGCTCCAAGAAGTCCAAGATCCGGCAGGCTATCGAGACCGGCGTGGTCGGGGGAGTCGACTTGGTGCTCACGATTGGCGGCACGGGAGTCGGCCCGCGTGATAAGACTCCGGAGGCAACCCGCGCAGTGCTGGACCAAATGGTTCCGGGCGTAGCGCAAGCGTTGCGCTCTTCCGGCCAGGCTTGTGGCGCGGTGGATGCGTGCACCTCCCGCGGTATTTCGGGAGTGTCTGGGTCAACGGTCATCGTTAACGTCGCGTCGTCCCGCGCGGCGGTGCGCGATGGCATGGCCACTTTGACGCCGCTGGTGCACCACCTCGTTGATCAGCTGCAGAAATCCAGCGTCTAATGGCCGAACCCACGCCACGCTCCTCGCGTCCGCGCCGTCGTCGAGCTCAGCGTCCGTCGACCGCTGAGAATTACGATCGCAGTTTCGATGTCCCCAGCGGGCCGGTACCCCATGCTGCTTCCGCTGTTGCGGGTAGCGACGAACTGCGCACCGTGAATTTCGACGGGGACACACAGGTGCCCGGAGGCGACGGTGACGATGATGTCACCGGTGAGGCTTTCTACCGCGAGAATATGCCGCCGCACTTTGGTACTACGCAGTAGCGCGTCGAGGGCCTAGAGCGCATAAGGAAATCCCGCAGAGCTTCAGCATTGTGCAGGCTCTGCGGGATTGCAGGTTTTGCTTGTGAATTAGAAGCTGGAACCTGGCTTCTCAGTGGTGGTGCCACCGTTCTCAGCAGCGAGCAGGTCGCGGATCTCAGCGAGCAGCTGCTCGGCGGTCGGAGCCGGCTCCTCCGGGTCAACACCCTGGCGGCGCTTAGTGCGCTCGGTGACGGCGTTGAGCGGAGCGACAATGACGAAGTAGATGACGGCGGCGACGATCAGGAAGTTGATGAGTGCCGTGATGACCGCACCAAAGTCAAGGAAGGTCTCGGGATTGTCGGTAATCGCGAAGCCCAGGCCACCGAAGTCCGGGGAACCGAAGGAGTTGATCAGCGGCTGGATGAGGTGGTCCGTGATGGAGGTGACGATTGCGGTGAATGCAGCACCGATGATGACGGCCACGGCTAGCTCGATGACGTTGCCGCGCAAGATGAAATCTTTAAAGCCCTTAAGCATGGGAATATGTCCTTTTCTGCGGAGTAATTGCTTCTTCGGTAGCGCGCGGCTGCGTCGCAGTGCGCGCGGTGAGTGCTCTAACGCTGTTCAGGGAGGTGGCACCTAGCACGTTTATAACCTGAAGGAGCCCGATTGAGAGAGAGTCTTGAAGCATAGGAGTGCTTCCTCGGGAAGAAACATCGGGGGAAACTTGCGGGGAATAGAAAAGACCACTGTTGAGCGCTCACAGCATGCGTTGCCACGACGTTGTGAGACAGGAAAGACACACAAACATTAGCGCCTGAGTGGATGCGCCCATACTAGGCAGAGATTGTTGGTGGTGGCAACATCCCGCGGCACCATTGATGCGCAAACGCGGCGATCTTCACAGTGTCATCTTAATTGTGGGCACGGTCGCCCACGATGACGACCGTGAGCGGTTGCGCAAGGGAAGCGGCAGCGACGTCCTCGGCCGCCTCGGCGGGGAGGGCAACGAGCAACGATTGGGTGCGTGCATCATCTCCGCCTGTTCCCACCGACACGACGCGAGCGCCACGGGCAATAGTCGTTCCGCGTGCGGGGGCGGTACCGTCGGGCTCATCCTCGACCGTGCCGACGATATTGACCGTATCTCCATGGTGGAGATTAAGAGAAATCTCCGGCTCAGCCAGCGTAAGCGGGATGAGGTGGCCGTTGTCCATACCGAAATCTGCGACGAGATCTGAGCTGAGTAGACGAGTTGTGGTCAAGATTTCGCCAGCGCTCGCGGCCGCTACCAGCACGCGTCCCACGGCATCCTCTGGGTTATTTCCCAACGCCGTGGCGGGAAGAGCGGAGGAGGGGACGCGGGCCACGGAGACATCGCCAAGCGCTAGCGTCTCCCCGGCCGCCACGTCCCGGGCCATGACCACGACGTGGGGCTGCTCACGCGTGGAAGCGAGCGCACTGGCTGCGGCGGTCACGAGCAGGACAGCTGCGATAACGCGGCGCAGGAGCACACTGCGGCGATGTCCCGGGGTGCGCAGAACATGTAGAAAATCCATACCTTCTTAGACTGCGCGTGGCGCCGCGTGGTTCCCGGGCGGGGCCCGAAAGCGATTAAAGCCAGCGCATCCCGCGCTCGGTGAGGACGCCATCGACTGGGCGGTCGTGCTCATCGAAGGGGACATCGCGGACCTCGCTGGAATGCACCAAGGCAACGACAGGCGGGCGTCCAGTGGGGAGGGGAGTGAGCGCGCGGTCGTAGTACCCCGCTCCCTTGCCCAAGCGCATGCCAGATTCGCTCACTGCCATCGCGGGCGCGAGGATGAGATCAAGTCGCGCCAAGACATTGCTACTGTGGCGTTGCCCGACGGGCTCTGCAATTCCTAATGCCCCCGGGCGCATGGCCTCTGGCCCGCCATACAGCGTCCATAAAAGCTCACCGTTTTTGCCGGAAATGGGCAGGTAGACCTCCTTGCAAAGCGCTGCCACGGTCTCTACGAAGTTGGGCCCGCCGGGCTCTGTGCCCAGGGGGTGGTAGGCGGCAATCCGCATCGCGGGAGTAAGTAACTCACCCACACCGGCGCACCACGCAGCATTGTCATCAGCGCGCTGCTCGGCGCTGCGCTCGCGCCGAGCGTTCAGGAGTAAGGATCTTAAGGCGTCCTTGGGGGAGGTCGTCATAGGCTTTAATCATAGCGGGACGGCGTAGCGCAGCACGGGAGCGCGGGGGATGCATTGTAAAGTGGAACTTATGGCTATTGCACACGAGGATTCCCATACCGGGATCGCTACGGTCGTTGTCCCCGCTGCTGGCATGGGCACACGCTTTTTGCCCGCCACCAAGACCGTACCGAAGGAGCTGCTCCCCGTCGTTGATACGCCGGGCATTGAACTCATCGCGGAAGAGGCCGCGTCCGTGGGCGCCCAGCGCCTCGCGGTGATCACCGCGCCGAACAAGCAGGAAGTGATGCGGCACTTCGATGAGTTCCCTGATCTTGTTGAGACCCTCGACGCTCGCGGCAAAGATGAGCAAGTAGCCAAGGTCAAGCGCGCTGCCCAGTTGATTCACCCGATTTCCGTGGAGCAGGAAAAGCCGCTGGGCCTGGGGCACGCGGTGGGCTTGGCGGAATCTGTGCTGGAGGATGACGAAGAATTCTTCGCCGTCATGCTCCCGGATGATATTGTCCTGCCGGCCACCGTCATGGGGGAGATGGCCCGCGTTCGTGCAGCGCTGGGTGGTAGCGTGCTGTGCGCCTTCGAGGTATCGCGCGAAGAGACCTATAACTACGGCGTCTTCGATGTCGAGGACACCAACGCGCCGGGCGTGAAGAAGGTTGTGGGCATGGTGGAGAAGCCGGATCCGGAAGATGCGCCTTCGAACCTCGTGGCCACTGGGCGCTATCTGCTCGACAGGAAGATTTTTGATGCCCTTCGCCGCATCAAGCCAGGCAAGGGCGGGGAGCTGCAGCTGACCGACGCCATTGAGCTCCTCATTAAGGAAGGCCACCCCGTTCACGTCGTAGTCCACCAAGGCAAGCGTCACGACTTGGGCAACCCGGGCGGCTACATCCCAGCCAACGTTGACTTTGGTCTGCGCAATGAGAAGTACGGCCCCGCGCTCTACAAGGCAATCAAGAAGATTGTGGAGGACTACGAAGAAGAAAAAGGGCTGAAGGCCTAAGCCTTCACACGCCTAGCGCGCTAAGCTCTACTCCAGTAACTTCCACCCCTTTAGACCCCACATACCCCAGAGTAAAGGCAGGCGGTACATGCGTTCGGTCGATGACCAGATGGCGTTCATTCTTGATGCAGCGATGACTCCCGAGCCGGTACGCATCGCCATCGCGAATGCCCTAGGTCTCAAGTGCGCGGAGGAGGTGCAGGCAAACCAGCCGCTCCCGGGGTTTCCGCAAGCAGCCATTGATGGCTATGCCGTGCGTGCCGTGGACGTCGGGGGAGAAAAAGCTCTCAAGGCACGCTCGCGCCACGACTCCGAGGATGCTGATGCTCCTGCCTCGGAGACTGAAATTGAGCGCTCGCTTCCGGTGGTAGGGGAGGTTCCGGCAGGCTCGCGCCAGCCTTTGCGTTTGCAGCCCAAGCAAGCGGTGCGCGTCTACACGGGTGCGCCGTTGCCGACGCTTGCCGACGCCGTCCTTCCCCTCGAATGGACGGACCGCGGCCGCAAGCGTGTGACCTCGCACCGCCCGGTGCGTTCGGGCGACTTCGTGCGCCGCGTGGGCGATGACATTCAGCCCGGGGATGTTGCCGTGTCTTCCGGAACCATCTTGGGCCCCGCACAAATTGGCCTGCTCGCGGCAGTGGGACGCTCAAAGGTGTTGGCGTATCCGCGTCCACGCGTGACCATCGTGTCCTATGGTAAGGAGCTTGTCGACGTCGACCGTGAACCCGGCCTGGGTCAAGTCTTCGACGTGAACTCTTATTCGCTTGCGGCGGCCGCGAAGGAGGCCGGCGCCGATGTGCATCGCGTCGGTATCGCAGCCGGCGAGCCGCGCCGCATGCGGGAGGCCTTGGAAACCTATCTGGCGCGCAGCGAGGTGCTGGTGATCTCCGGCGCCGTGGGTGGCGCAGGTTCGGAAGAAATCCGTGAGGTCCTCGATGAGCTAGGAGATGTGGACACATCCCGCGTGGCAATGCACCCCGGTTCGGTCCAAGGCTTCGGACTATTAGGTGAGGAACGCATCCCGACCTTCTTGCTGCCCTCGAACCCGGTGTCCGCGCTGGTTATTTTTGAGGTCTTTGTGCGCCCGCTGATCCGGCTCTCCCTGGGCAAGCGCAGCGGTCAGCGTCGCGTGGTGCGCGCACGCGTGCTCAACCACATGGAGTCCCGCCCGGGCCGTCGTGGCTATATTCGTGCCCGGCTCATGCGTGATGCCGAAACATCCGATTACCTGGTGGAAGGCCTGGGTGGTGCGGCGGGCGCGCCGGCGCACCTGCTTGCCGGACTATCTGAGGCCAACGCGATGATTCGTATCCCGGAGGAAGTCACCGAGATTCGCCCGGGTGATGTGGTGGACGTCCTCTTCCTGACCCAACGCAGCTAGATGCAGGCAGATACTCACGGTCATGCTTGATCCTTTCGGAACCGCCGCTGGGCGCTTTGCCACCCCGGCCAGCGGTGAAGCCAATCCCGACCATCCTGGCTGGCCGGAGGCAACTCCTGCGGTTCGGTTGCGGGCGTCAAGCGTCTTCCCGCATGGGGCGACAGTTCGTTTGCGCCCGCTCTTGCGCCGCGATGGCGAAGCGTGGCGGCGACAGCGCATGGAGGATAGGGATTTTCTCAAACCGGTGGAGCCGACTCTGCCGACCTCGTGGGCTGCGGCGCATTCACAATCAGCCTGGTGGAATCACCTGATGTTTTTGCGTGATTCGGCCCGCGCTGGAACTGTGGTGCCGCTCGTTATCGACGTCGATGGTCAGTTCCGCGGGCAGTTGACCTTAGGGAATATTCAGCATGGTGGGGTCAGTGAGTGCTGGATAGGCTATTGGGTGCATTCCGGTGTGCACGGCGCGGGTGTGGCGACTGCCGCCTGTGCCCTCGGTGTTGACCATGCCTTTTATCGCGTTGGGTTGCATCGTGTGACAGCTACTTACCTGCCGGAGAATCCCGCTTCAGGCAAGGTACTGCACAGCAACGGGTTTCGGGATGAAGGCTTCCTGCGTCGCAACCTGCATATCGACGGCGCGTGGAGGGACCACCACTTCTTGGCACTGAATCGTGAGGATTTTGCTTCCGGGGCGGTGGAGCGCTTGCGCGCGACGGGCCGCCTCAGCGGTGCTTAGCCGATGCTGAGACAGCAGATATTCCAGCAGATATTTTAGGTCAACTACCTCTGCTTTCACTTAAGTAACAACCTTGTAATTTATGGTCTCGTTGATGCCCACAGGCTGGGGTTGGGCGGCTAGAGTAGGGGCCTAGTTATATTCCCTTTTTTCGTCGACCCCTGAAAGTGGGACACAGCCGCATGATGACTGCCGTGCCGATCGTTCTCGTAATCGTGTTGTGGCTCTTCATCCTCGCCCCGTTGCTTTTGCGTTCGCAACGCCCGATGAGCCATACAGGTGAGGCCTTTGAAGAGACCCGCGTGCTCTTCGAAGGCGATTCCGGCTCCGTGCCGGGCCGTCCTAAGCCGCGCTTGAGCAAGGAAGATGTCCGCCTGAGTTCCCAGGCAGGGGCGGAGGCTGATGCTGAGGAGGCAGGCTACGAGTTGGTCGAGGCCGAAGGCGTCAGTGAGGATTCTCAATCCGGCCGTGCTGCGGCTGATGCTGCTGAGCAGCCAGATGTCGCCGACACGATTGACGGCGAAGTTCTCGAGGCTGAAGATGCGGAAGAGGATTTCGAGCTAGCAGCGGAACCTGAGCATGATACCGAAAATGAGCACGACCTCGATAATGATATTGAGAGCGTTGAAGCGAACGCAGCTGAGGTTTTCACGGCTCCGGCCAACGCTAGCGTCGCAGAAGATGCTTACAGCTTGGATGACTCCTATACCTCTCCGGTCGATTTGATGTACCCGGGTGCTATTGACTCTGTGGACCAGACTCCGGAGGACACCATCGCCGAGGAGGCAGACGGCGCTTATGATGCTCTGGAGCAGGAAGAAACCACGGCGGTTGAGGGCGAGAGCATTGATGTCGCAGATACGAACTCCGCTGAGGACGCTGAAAACAACGGCAGCGATACCGAGCTCTCCGCGGAAGAGCTTGCCTTTGCGCAGCGCCGTCTTGGCCGCGGCGGCTGGGATCCGGTGAAGGAGAAGGAGGCTTCGGCCACGCGGTACCAGCGCCGCCAGCGCACGCTCATCGGCCTAGCCGTGGCGGTGGTCGCAACGGTATGCCTGGGCATCGTCGTGGGCGGTTGGACCTGGTGGTTGGCGGGCATCGCTGGTGTTGTGACCACGGTCTACCTGGTGGCGCTGCGCGCCCAGGTGCGCCGCGAGCAGGAGCTACTTCGTCGCCGCGTCTACCACTTGCGCCGTGCGCGCTTGGGTGTGCGCAACGCGGAGAACCCTGCTGAGTCACTGCCGCCGAACCTGCGCCGCCCGGGCGCGCTCATCTTGGAAATCGATGATGAAAGCCCGGACTTTGATTACCTTCCGGTGTACTCAGAGGATGATTCCGACGGCGGTTTCGATGGGCCGCATCCTTCCCCGCGCCAGCGGCGTGATGACCTCGCGGCACGGCGAGTCGGTTAAGCAGCACGTGAATGTGCCTTTCGTTCAAGCGCGCTGAGCGCTAGGCCGACCACACTCCCGAACTACCGCGGCGATGCGAGCCCATAAGGTGGGCGTCGACCATCCCGATGGCCGTCATGAGTGAAAAGCAGGTCACTGGGCCGACGAACTTGAACCCAGCCTTCTTCAAAGCCTTGGACATGTCCAAGGCTTCTTTTGTGTATTTCGGGATGTCCTCTTCGCTTTCTGGCGCAATCGTTTCTGCCGGCAAGAAGCTCCAAATGAATTCATCCAGCCCGCCTTGCTCGCGCAGGGCCAGCGTGGCCTTGGCGTTGGCGAGCACCGCGTTGATCTTAAGGCGGTTGCGGATAATTTCTGGATTGTTCATGAGGCGTTCGACTTCTTCCTCGCCAAAGCTGGCCAGAAGGTCAGCATCAAAGCCGACGAAAGCAGCGCGGAAGGCTTCGCGTTTGCGCAACACGAGCTCCCAGCTCAGCCCGGCCTGGAAGCCTTCCAGACAGAGCCGTTCCAACAGAGCGGATTCCTCATGGACGGGCATGCCCCATTCGGTGTCGTAATACTCCTTGAGCAGTGGAGAAGTCATTGCCCACGCGGGGCGGCCAAGGCCCGCAGAGTCATATACAAGTTTCGTATCGTTTGCCATGTGTGTAGTAGTCATGCCTTTTTAGACTGCAAAATCTAGTTATTGGTTCCCTGCTTCGTGCTCCAGCAGTAGCCGTTTTGCGGCCACACCCCCGCGATAGGAGCCTAGGCCGCCGCTGGCTGGCACGACGCGATGGCACGGCACCACAATAGGAAGCGGGTTGCTGGCACAGGCGCTACCCGCGGCACGGGCAGCTTGAGCGCTACCGGCGGCGGTGGCAAGAGCCGAATAGGTCCAACGTTCGCCGAAGGGGATGTCGCGAAGCGTGCGTTGTGCCCGGTCGCGGAAGGCACGAGGAGTCGCCGGGACGGCGAGAAGCAACTCGAATTCCCTCCGGATACCGGCAAAGTACTCGGCAATTTGTTGAGAGGCGTCGACAAGCACCGCGCCCGCAGAGCCAGGTTCGGTGACATCCGTGAGGCGTTGCATGCTTCCGAGATCCGGAGTTTCGCCGTCGAAATATACGTGGGATAAACCCTGTGCAGATCCCACGAGGGTGAGACGGCCGAGGGGAGTGTCCAGAGAGGTCCACATGTGCATGTTGGGAGGGGAGTCCTTTCGGAGGGCGGTGGCCATCCAGGGTAGTCTATGAACCATGAATAGACCCGCCGTACGCGATGCCGCGCTTCTCATCTTTCGCGCGGTGCTGGGAGTCATCTTCGTGGCGCACGGTGTAGACAAGATGTTTTTTAGCGGAATGGACGAAGTAACCGGGCAGTTCTCCGCCATGGGCGTCCCACAGCCACAAACATCGGCGTACTTGGCTGCCTTCGCAGAAATGCTGGGCGGGGCGGCCCTGGTCGTAGGTTTGCTCACGACCTTTGTTGCGGGGGCTTTAGCGCTGCTCATGGCATGTGCGTTGTATTTCGTGCACATGGGCAACGGCCTCTTCGCTACCGATGGTGGCATCGAGTACCCGCTAGTTCTCATCGTGTCACTGCTCATGATTGTGGTCTTCGGTTCCGGCCGGGCGAGCGTAGATGGAGTGCTGAGCCGTGCTGACGCATGAGCAGGTGCAGGCGGCGATTTCCGCACAGCTTGATGGGGAAGCTCCACAGCTCTCACCAGACGTCATCGAAGCACACGTGTCTGGGTGCTCTGAGTGCGCGGCATTCCGGGACAAGGCCGCAGCCCTTTCACGCTCATTGAGCGTTGTGGAACCCGCTGGTGTTCCGCCGCACGACTTATCTGATGTCATCCTCGCCGGCGTGGAGCCGGAATGGCAGCGAGCCTCCAGCGCGCGACAGGCATCGCTGACCTTGGCGCGGGTAGCCCTCGGGGTGCTGTCCCTAGCGTTTGTGGTGTGGGCGGTCGTGGTCGTCGTCAGTGCCTCGGGGCTAACAACTCTGGCGAGCGAAGGAACACTCGCGGACGGCGCTGACCCAGGACGCGCACACCTGTTGATGGAGGCTGCGGCGCTGCGTTTCGGTATCGCAAGCGGTTTGGCTTTTGCCGCATGGCGCCCAGCCTCGGCCCCTGGATTGCTGCCGGTAGCTTGTACGATGTTCGCGTTCTTGTGCGGTTTTACAATGCGCGACTTTGCCTTAGGCAGCGTCGCTGCGGGGCAGGTTTATATCCTCATCGGCACGGGCCTGGCCACCGTCAGCTTGGGCTGGGCTTGGGCAGCGGACCGGGGATTCCTGTTGCACGACGTCTTTCGGGCGATTTCCGCTAGCCCACGCTAGGACCAGGACGGCAGCCACATCATGGAGTTGTACCACGAATCAGGGATGAGATAGCCATAAAGAATCGGGGAGAAGTAGGCAAACATTGCCACAACTAGTGCGGCATAGCACACCGTAAGGAAGGTGCCCAACGGCATCGCGGAACCAAAGAGTCCTGTGAGCCTGCGCCACTGCAGTAGCCGTCCGCGGCCGATCATTTGGCCCAAAGCCAAGGAAATCAGCACGATGATGAACGGGATGAACGCCGTGGCGTAGAAGAAATACATCTGGCGGTCGAAGACTGCTAGCCAGGGCAGGAATCCTGCGGCAGCACCCACGAGTGGGATGAGGAAGGCCCGGTTTCGGCGGACAAGCAGGGACCACAGTCCCCACAACACTGCAGGGACGACCAGCCACCAAATGGCGGGAGTACCGAAGAGGTACAGCATCTTGCGGCAGGAGCCGCCGTCCCCGCAGGAGATGTCCGTGGAGGAGTAATAGAGGATAGGGCGTGCGGCCACCAGCCAGGCCCACGGCTTGGAATCCCAGGGGTGGCTGTGCCCACCGGAGGTGGTCAAAGAAGCATGAAACTCCAGCACCGAAGAGTGGTAGTAGAACCAGCCGGCGAGTGGCTCGGGGAGGTGAAGCAACCAAGAGCCCTCCTCAATGGTTCCGTCCACTTTGGCGTGGCGGTAAACGGCTGTTTCGTCAGCGAACCACGCACGCCAGGACCAGGCGTACAGGGCAACGGGAACCGCGACGATGGAGGCGAGGGCCGCTGGTGTATCGCGTACCAGCGTGCCGACAATGTAGCGGCGCACGCCGTAGAGACGGCGCAGCGCGAGATCCGAGAAAACGCTCATCAGACCGAAGAACATGATGTAGTACAGGCCGGACCACTTCACAGCAAGCGTCAGCCCCAAGAAAACACCGGCCGCAAAACGCCACCACCGGAAACCAAAGCGGGGCCCGAAGTCGGAGTCACCCATCGTGCCCGACACGAAAGCGGAGTGGAGACGCTCACGCATCTGCTGGTGATCGCGCGCCAAAGCCCACGCGGCGGCGACGACAAAGAAGACTTGGAAGATGTCGAGCATTCCGAATTTGGAGGACACGAGCAGCACGCCATCGCACACGGCGAGAAGACCAGCCAGGAATCCCACTTGCCAGGAACCAGACAAGCGGCGAGCCAGCGCCATGGTGAGCATCACTGTGCCCACGCCAAACAGCGCGGCCATGGCCCGCCAGCCCAGTGGGGTATAGCCGAAAAGTGCTTCTGATATCGCAATGATCTGCTTGGCCAGCGGCGGGTGCACAACCAGGCCATAGCCTGGGTTGGACTCAATACCGCCGAGGAAGAGGTTATGCCAGCTAGTGACCATGTCCCAGGCCTGCGGCACGTAGTGCTTCTCGTCGAAGACGGGTGTGCCTTCAGAAACCGGAGCAGCCAAACCAATGAATCGTGTGAGTAAAGCCAGTACCGCGATGATCGCGGTGCTGATCGTGTCGGCCCGGGTCCAGGTGTAGGGCCGAGGGGCAGGCGGTGCCGGCCGGGTATGCGCGCCACGCGCGGCGGATAGGCGCGTGCGCTTGCGGCGGCCAGATCGATCTGTAGGGGTTGCGATACTCACCCGGAAGAGTCTAGCTTGCGTGTGCCATGCTGGTGAGTATGAGTCTTCAGCTTGATCCCTTGCCCCGCGGTGTCATCCTTGCCGCTACGCCGCTGGGAAATCCCGGTGATGCTTCCGCCCGACTAATGCAGGCTTTGGGCCACGCAGACGTGATTGCGGCGGAAGATACCCGCCGTGTTCGCAATCTTGCCCAAGCGCTAGGAGTCGAGATCCGCGGCAAGGTGGTCTCCAACTTCGACCACAACGAAGAGGAACGCTCGCGCACGTTAGTCGCCGCTGCCCGGACGGGAACCGTGCTTGTCGTGTCGGACGCCGGCATGCCGCTGGTTTCTGATCCGGGGCACTCCATCGTGACCGCCGCTGTGGAGGCGGGTGTGCCCGTGACGTGTTTCCCGGGTCCTTCGGCGGTACCGACCGCCCTCGCGCTTTCGGGGTTGGGGGTGGGGCATTTCCTCTTCGATGCCTTCCCGCCGCGCAAGCCCGGCCCGCGCAAGGCGTGGCTGGAGTCCTTGGTGGGGGAGCAGCGCGCTATTGCTTTCTTCGAGTCCCCACACCGCTTGGCGCAGACGCTTGGCGACGCCTCCGAAATCCTCGGCGCCGACCGTCGCGCTGCCGTCTGCCGCGAGCTGACGAAGACATATGAGGAGATTAAGCGCGGTTGCTTGGGCGAGCTTGCCGAATGGGCGCAAGAGAATGCGCGGGGTGAAATCACCGTAGTCATCGAGGGCGGTGATGCCGCACCCGTGTCGTTGGAGACCCTCGTGGAGCAGGTCCGCGCAGAGGTTGAACGCGGCGTGCGTGCCAAGGATGCCTGCAAGCAGGCCGCCGCGGGAACGGCGTGGTCTAATCGTGAGCTTTATGATGCCTACCTTGCTGCCCGCGGCTGAGCACTATCACTAGCGTCTGGTGATAGAGGTCTCTTTTAGGGCAATCGTTATGGCATCGTTATGTGTCTTGAAAGCTGGCATGGCTGTGGAACGGCTGGGAAAACGTTGGATTGTGTGGACACGCTGCATAGTTGCTGCACAGAGCGGTGCGAAAAGGGGTGCTCGTTGCAGTGGGATTAAAGGGCAACCCCACCAACATTGCTGACGTCGAATCTCTGCAACTGGGGCGCTGTGCAGCCTTTTTGTTTCCATTAGGGTTTGACTAGTTGATGAGACAGCACCAAGGTCGGTAGGTATGACAGACTCGACAAATTCAGACAATGTGAAGGACACGGAGGTGTCTTCGGCTGCTTCCCAAGGACAGAGCTCGCCGGCTGCGGTGGAGGAATACCGCACTGTCGACGAGCGCCTCGAGGCATCTTCAGCCACGAGCCAGCTCCAGGACATGCTCACCAACAAGGCGTTCGATCCTGCGGCTGAACCTGCACCAGTTGAAGAACAAGAAAACGACGAGTACGGGCCCGGTGGCATCGATTCGCCGATCGACTGGACCATCGTGGGAATCGCCGGCCTGCTCGTTGCCGCCTTTGTGGCATGGGGCTTGGCCGCTCCGGAGAGCTTTGCCTCTTTCTCCAGCAATGCTCTGAGCTTCGTGGTGAATAACTTTGGTTGGGCCTATGTCCTCTTCGGAACAATCTTCGTTGTTTTTGTCATCTGCATTGCTGCCTCTAAGTTCGGCACCATCCGCTTGGGCAAGATAAATGAAGAACCGGAATTCTCCACGGTCTCTTGGATTGCGATGATGTTCGCTGCCGGCATGGGCATCGGCCTGATGTTCTACGGCGCTTCCGAGCCGCTCAACTATTTTAAGAACGGCGTTCCGGGCCATGGTGAGAATGAGGTAGGAACCTCAATGGCCACGGCCATGTTCCACTGGACCCTGCACCCGTGGGCCGTGTACGCCATCGTGGGCCTCGCCATCGCTTATTCCACCTTCCGTATTGGTCGCAAGCAGCTGCTGAGCCAGGCTTTCGTGCCGCTCATTGGCCAGCGCGCTGCGGACGGTGCCGTGGGCAAGATCATTGACATCTTGGCCATCTTTGCCACTGTTTTTGGCACGGCTTGTTCGTTGGGTCTGGGTGCCATGCAGATTCAGGCAGGCCTGCAGGCCTCCGGAATCATTGAGAACCCCACGCAGAACGTCGTCATCGGCATTGTTCTCGTACTGACCTTGGCCTTTATTCTGTCGGCCATGTCGGGTGTGGGCAAGGGTATTCAGTACCTGTCCAACACCAACATGGTTTTGGCCGCTCTGCTGGCTATCTTCGTGTTCATCTTTGGTCCTACAGTCTCTATCCTGAACCAGATTCCGGGTTCCATTGGTAACTACCTGGCGAACTTCACCGAGATGATTGCTCGTACCGCTGAGTCCGATAACGGAACTGCCGGCGAGTGGCTGTCGACGTGGACGATTTTCTACTGGGCTTGGTGGGTTTCCTGGTCGCCGTTCGTGGGTATGTTCCTCGCCCGCATCTCCCGTGGCCGTTCCGTCCGCGAGTTCTGCGTTGGCGTGCTTCTCGTCCCGGCGGGTGTCTCCACTGTGTGGTTCGCCATCTTCGGCGGTACCGCTATCCACATGGAGCAGAAGGGTAACTCCATCTCCGGTGAGTCTGCCGAGCAGGAGCTATTCAATCTTCTGCAGAGCCTGCCTGGTGGTTTCATTGCGGGCATCGTTGCCGCCCTGCTGCTGGCTACGTTCTTTATTACGTCGGCCGACTCGGCGTCGACAGTCATGGGCTCGATGTCCCAGTCCGGTGCAACCACCGCGAAGCCGTGGCTATCCGCGGCGTGGGGTGTGCTCACCGCAGCCGTCGGCCTGACCCTGCTTCTGTCGAGTGAGGATTCCCTGTCGAACCTGCAGAACGTCACCATTGTGGCGGCGCTGCCATTCCTCTTCATCCTCATCGGGCTCATGTTCGCTATTTTCAAGGACTTGAGCAACGATGTGATTTACCGCGAGTATCGCGAGTCCCAGGCCTTCCAGCGCAAGCTGGCGCGTGAGCGTCGCCTGCACCGCGAGTTCCAGCGCGAGCAGGCCTACAAGGCCCGCCGTCGCCAGCACAGCCACAAGCACTAGTTAGCATCTAGCTCTGGTGCGCGAGCATTTCTCTGATACACCCCCTCACTGCATTGCCGGTGAGGGGGTGTTCGATAGAGTAGAGGCCATGACTGAGACAGTTGTCGTTAATGTTGCTTGGCCCTATGCCAACGGACCCCGCCACATCGGACACGTGGCGGGTTTCGGCGTTCCTTCCGATGTGTTCGCCCGCTTCCAGCGAATGCGCGGTAACGACGTCCTCATGGTTTCCGGTACCGACGAGCACGGCACCCCGCTGCTGGTACAAGCGGACAAGGAAGGCGTGACGGTTCGTGAATTGGCGGATCGCTACAACCGTCAGATTGTCACTGATCTGGCTGGTCTCGGCCTGTCTTATGATCTCTTTACCCGCACCACCACCCGCAACCACTACGCGGTGGTGCAGGAGCTGTTCAAGGGCCTGTACGAGAACGGCTACATGATTAAGGAGACCACTCAGGGCGCAATCTCGCCGTCCACAGGGCGCACTTTGCCCGACCGCTACATCGAGGGCACCTGCCCGCTGTGTGGCGCCGATGGCGCGCGCGGTGACCAGTGCGATAACTGCGGCAACCAACTCGATCCGGTGGATCTCATCAACCCGGTATCCAAGATCAACGGCGAAACCCCGAAGTTCATCGATACAGAGCACTTCCTGCTGGACCTTCCTGCGGTCAAGGATGTCCTCGAAGAGTGGCTGAAGACGCGCGAGGACTGGCGTCCCAACGTTCTCAAGTTCTCCCTCAACCTGCTGGAGGATATGCGCCCACGCACCATGACCCGCGATATCGACTGGGGCATTCCCATTCCGGTCGAAGGCTGGGAGGATAACGGCGCGAAGAAGCTCTACGTATGGTTCGATGCGGTGATTGGTTACCTGTCTTCCTCCATCGAGTGGGCCCACCGCACCGGTAACCCGGATGCGTGGAAAGACTACTGGCAGAACCCGCAGGCGCGCCACTACTACTTCCAGGGCAAGGACAACATCACCTTCCACTCCCAGATCTGGCCGGCTGAGCTTTTGGGTTACGCGGGCAAGGGCTCCAAGGGCGGTGAGCTGCACACCTATGGTGATCTCAACCTGCCGACGGAAATCGTGTCCTCGGAGTACCTGACCATGTCCGGTTCCAAGTTCTCCTCCTCCAAGGGCGTTGTTATCTACGTCAAGGACTTCCTGGAGGAGTTTGGGCCGGATGCGCTGCGCTACTTCATCGCCGTGGCTGGCCCGGAGAACAACGACACCGACTTCACCTGGGACGAGTTCGTGCGCCGCATCAACAACGAGCTCGCTAACGGCTGGGGCAACCTGGTCAACCGCACCGTGTCGATGGCCCACAAGAACTTCGGCGAGGTCCCGGCTCCTGCAGCGTTGGAGCAGGCGGATAAGGATATTCTTTCCCTCGCAGAGGAAACCTTCGCTACCGCCGCGGAATTCCTCGAACAGTCCAAGTTCAAGCAGGCCATGACGGCCATCATGCACGTCGTCGGCGAGGCCAATGCTTATGTCGCGGCGATGGAGCCGTGGAAGCTGGCCAAGGATGAGACCCAGCGGGAGCGTCTGGCCACCGTGCTGTGGACCGCGCTGCAGGTGGTCTCCGATTGCAACGTGATGCTCACGCCGTTCCTGCCCTTTACCGCGCAGAAGGTGCACGAAACTCTGGGCCGTGAGGGCGTGTGGGCCGCACAGCCGCGAGTCGAAGAGGTGGTGGATGATATGCCGGTCGAGCTCGTTGGTGTAGACCTCCCGCCGGAAAACCACCCGTACCCGATCATCACCGGTGACTACTCCGCGCAGCAGGCTGCGTGGAAGCGTTTCGACATTACGCCGGGCACCGCGCTGCAGAAGCCGAAGCCACTGGTGGCTAAGCTTGACCCGGAGCTCGGTGAGACCGGCCCGGAGTGGGCCCCGGTTCAGAAGTAAAGGCGTGGGCTCGGCGTTTCGGCGCTCGCTTGCGTCCTTCCTGCTCTTTTCCGTTGTTTGCCTCACCGCGCTGAACCTGCGATCCGGTATCGCTTCGGTGGCACCGGTGCTGGGCCAGATCCAGAATTTCTTTGGGATTAGTTCTGGACAGGCAGGTTTGTTGACCGCGCTTCCTGGCCTGTGTTTTGCTGCCATGGGGTTGGCCGCCGTACCCATTGCTCGGCGGGTTGGGCTGAGCCGTACCTTGGCCGGCGGTACGCTGGCCTTGGCGGTGGGGCTGGCACTGCGGCCGTGGGTCGATAGTTTCCCCCTCTTTGTGGCACTGACCTTGTGCGTTGTCGCCGGCATCGCATTGGCGAACGTGCTGCTTCCCGCATGGATCAAGCAGCATGGTTCAGGCCGCGCACTGGTGGCATTGATGACCACCTACACCACGATGCTGGGTGTTTCCAGCGCTCTCGGCCCCCTGTCCGCGGTGACGCAGAGTACGTGGCAAGGTGCTCTGTGGATCTGGTGCCTGCCGGCCGTCGCACAGCTGGTGGCCTGGATAGTGGTCCTTCCGCAGGCTGGCAAGGATGTCGCTCACGGCACGATTGCCGGTGCGGGCGTGCAGCGCCCCATGTACACCTCGCCCACGGCGGTGGCCATGCTCTTTTTCTTTGGGCTGCAATCTACGATGGCCTATGTCCAGATGGGGTGGCTGCCGCGCATGCTGGTGGAGAAGGGCGTGAGCGAAAATACCGCCAGTGTGGCACTTGCTGTCATCGGTTTCTTCAACATTGTCGGCGGCGTGGTCATGCCGTGGCTTATCTCGCGACTGGACCGTCTTGCCCCCGTGCCCGTGGTGCTGGCGCTGTGCACGTGCGCCGGGTGGGGTGGAGTGCTCGTGGCTGCCGACGCCGCCCCGTTGGCCTGGGCCTCTTTGATGGGGATCGGTGGCATGTGCTTCCCGTTGGCGCTCGCTTTGCTCACCGCGCGCACGCGAAGTGCGCTGACGACCGCGCGCCTGTCTGGCTTTGTTCAGCCTGGTGGCTACGTCTTGGCGGGCCTCGTGCCGCTGTCCGTGGGAGTGGTGCGGGACGCCACCGGCAATTGGACCGCTGTGCTCATTGGTCTTATGGTGCTTAGCTTCTGCATGCTGGTCGCGGGCCTGCGTGCGACGACGCGTGTCTACATTGACGACGAGCTTGCTGCATAGCTGGTTCTCGATAGTTGCGGTAGTTTTGTATTACAGCGTTAGGTAGAATTAACGTCTCACGTTATTGACGCGTTGCGTTATGGGGGGTATGGTGCGTTTATGATTCAGTCGTTCGCGGATAGGACCACTGAGCGTCTATGGAATCGAGAGAGGGTGCTCTCGATTGATTCACGTATTCACTCGGTAGCCCTCCGCAAGCTGAGGCAATTGGGCTATGTGCAGAGGCTTGATGAGCTTCGGATTCCTCCGGGAAATAGGCTCGAAGCTTTGAAGGGCGATCGGCGGGGTCAATATAGTATTCGTATCAATGACCAATGGCGGATCTGCTTCCGGTGGACCGCTTTAGGGCCAGAGGAGGTTGAAATCGTTGACTACCACTAACAAGCTCCCCCCGGTACACCCAGGTGAAATCCTTATGGAAGATTTTCTCAAGGACATGGGGATTACCCAACACAAACTCGCTGTTTCGATAGGGGTCCCGCCTCGGCGTATTAACGAAATCGTCCACGGAAAGCGGGCTATTACTGCCGATACGGCTCTTCGCCTCGCCAAGTACTTTGGGATGTCCCCACAGTTCTGGCTGGGGCTGCAGACTCACTACGACTTGGATGTCGCAGAAGACAAAATTCTTGCTGAGTTGGACGATATTGTGCCGCTTCAAGCTGCGTCGGCTTAGTTAGTGGCCAGTAAGCCGCTTTAGGAGCGGTCGAAGTCGCGCTGCAAGTGGACCAAGCCGAGGCGCACGCCGTCCTTGGTGTGGATATTGGGCATGCGGCCGGTCTCCACGAAGCCAAACTTCTTGTGCAGGGCGATGGAGGACTCGTTGGTGTCCACGATGTAGGTAATCATCGTCTCCACGTAGTCATTTTCCTTCGCGTGATCCATGAGCGTGTCCATGAGCTCGCTGCCCACGCCCTTGCCCCGTGCGGACTCCGCAATATAAATGGAGTCCTCCGCTGTGCCGTAGTAGATAGCCGGGGTGACAAACTGGAAGTAGGCGGCCCAGCCAACGATCTCATCGTCATCGACGGCGACATAGACCGGATAGCCTTCCTTGTCCATCTGTGCCAGCCACTCTTCTCGGTCTTCTACGGATTCTTGCCAGGTCACCAGGTTGGTGGCCGGTTTCGCGGCGGAGGCGGAGTTGTAGATGGCGGAGATTGTGGGGGCGTCGGCAAGCTCTGCGGGACGAACGTGCATGATGTTCCTTAAACCATGAGTTGCAAGTGGGTGAGGTCTATCCAGCGCCCAGCTTTGCGACTGACTTCTTTTAACGTTCCTACAGTGGCAAAGCCGAACTTTTCATGCAACTTGATGGATGCGGCGTTGTCCGCCACGATGAGCGCCAGCAGCGTATGGACCTGCTCCGACTCACGGGCATGCTGAACGACAGCACCGAGCAAGCGCGTGCCTACCCCGCGGCCGTGGGCGGTGGGATCAACGTAGATTGTTGTCTCGTAGCAGCCCAGCCACACCTTAGGATCGCGGTAGGGACGGTAGAGTGCCCAGCCTAAGTACGTGCCGTCGTCAGCGAAGGCCACGAAACAGGGACAATTGTCGCGGCGTAGTTGATGAAGGTACTCGGTGCGTTCCTCCACGGTGGCGGGTTCGCTGCGAAAAATGAAGTGGGTCTCTCGGATGGCCCAATTCAGGGTGGCGGTCATCGCGGGGACGTCGGCGTCCGTCGCTTCACGGATAATCATGCGCGCAAGACTACACTCACAGCCATGTCTAAGAAGAAGCCACGCCCCACGCCCGTTCCCGCCGAAGGTTTGAGCCAGCTTATCGACGCCCACACGCACCTCGCCTCCTGCCGTGATGCTGATGCCGACCTCGTTGAGCGCGCTCGTGCTGCTGGTGTTGAGCGCATCGTTACCGTGGGTGATGGCCTAGCGGAGGCGGAGAAAGCTTTGGCCGCGGCACACGAATTCGACAACGTGTATGCCGCGTGTGCGATTCACCCGACAAAGGCTCATGAGCTGGATGAGGCCGCCCGTTCGCGCCTGAGCGAGATGGCGGCGGACCCACGCTGCGTGGCTATTGGTGAAACGGGCCTGGATACCTATTGGATTCACCACGAGCCGGAAACCACCGCGCCCCTCGAGGTGCAGGAAGAGGCTCTTCGTTGGCACGCTGAGTTGGCAGCGAAGGTGGGGAAGACGCTCATGATCCACAACCGTGAGGCCGATGAGGATCTCATGCGTGTGTTGGGGGAGTGCTCTGAAGTACCGAAGGTGATGCTGCACTGTTTCTCCTCACCACTTGATGTGGCCAAGGAAGCCCTTGAGCGCGGATATATTCTGTCCTTTGCCGGCAACGTGACGTTTAAGCGTAACGAAGAGATGCGCCAGGCCGCAGCGCTTGCCCCAGCCGGCCAGCTGCTTATTGAGACGGATGCGCCGTACATGACACCGGAGCCTTTCCGCGGTGCACGCAACGAACCTTCCCTTATCGGGCACACGTATCGCTGCGTGGCCCAGGCGCGTGGCCAGGAAGTAGAGGACTTGGCTGCGGAGGTTGCTGATACCTTCGCGCAGGTCTTCGGGGTGTGATGATCTTCACTAAGTGCAAATCCGCTGCTCATGGGTGGCGCGCGTGTTTGTTGTGGCGAATGTGTTGCTAGTGGTCCTGGCGTGTAAATACGTTTCGATCGTTGAGTTCTGTTACCGTATCGTTATTCAAAGTTAGTCCGGCCTTGATGTTGCCGGCCGGCGCGCGCAGAGCGCGCCATGACAGGTGCCGAAAGGCGGTCCCCCGCCTTTCGGATACGAAGCATCGCAGAGACGAGTAAAGGTTTATGTCCCCGAAGAAGCAGATCAAGCGAATCAATAACTCCCGCTCCTTGCCGCTGCGCATGGCTACCGGCGGTGTGCTCGGCACCCTTGCCGTGGGCGGTGTTGTTGCCGTTGGTGCCCAGAAGGACATCACGCTCGACGTCAACGGTGAGACCACCGAGCTAGCTACCTTCGCCGGCGATGTCAACGCCGCACTGGAGGCTGCAGGCGTCAACGTCGGGGGAGAAGACGTTGTTTACCCCGCGCTGTCAGAGCAGGTTTCCGACGGTGATTCGATCACCGTTCGTACCGCTAAGCCGGTTGCGGTGACCATCGATGGTGTTGAGAAGCAGCTTTCCTCCACCGATCTCACGGTCTCTGACCTGTTGGGCGGCCTCGATGGTATCGTCCCGGGAGCTGCCATCACTTCCGGCTCCAAGACCGTGAAGGAGGATGAAACGGTGACTGAGGGCATGAACCTTGAGGTTACGTCCCCGAAGATCATCAAGCTTTCTGACGGTGGTTCCGTCTCCTACGCCAGCGTTGCAGCTAAAACCGTGGAAGACGTATTGGAAGCCCGCGGGATCACCGTGGACAAGGATGACCGCGTGTCCCCAGCCTTGGATACCCCGGTCAAGGCCGGTACGGCCATCACCGTGGACCGCGTGGAGATCTCCGAGGAAGAAAAGACGGAGGACTTCGACGCACCCGCTAACTTTGTCGATGATCCCGAGCTGGAAGAGGGAACCGAGGAAGTTCGCGAGGAAGGCACCCCAGGTTCGCGCACCGTGACCCGCAAGATTGTGAAGGTCAACGGTAAGGAAGAGTCCAACGAGATCATCAAGGAAGACGTCCGCAATGAGGCCGTCGCCGCAGTGATCGCGCGCGGCACCAAGCCCAAGTCCACCGCCCCGGCCGTTGCTGAGGGCTCCGTGTGGGATGCCCTCGCGCAGTGTGAGGCCACCGGTAACTGGTCCATCAATACCGGCAACGGTTTCTCCGGTGGTCTGCAGTTCACCCCGTCGACCTGGGCTGCTTTTGGCGGAACCGAGTACGCCCCGCAGGCATGGCAGGCTTCCCGCGAGCAGCAGATTGCCGTGGCCCAGAAGGTTCAGGCCGCGCAGGGCTGGGGTGCATGGCCCGCCTGCACCTCGAAGCTTGGCCTGCGCTAAAGCTCCCGAGCCGCGCGTATTAGTCTGGATGACATGACACAACCCCACCTGCTGGGCCCGGTGGAAATCCGCGAGCTCGCCGCTGAGCTCGACGTGACGCCGACAAAGAAGCTGGGCCAGAACTTTCTCCATGACCCCAACACCATCCGGCGCATTGTTGCCGCTGCGGACCTGAGCCCGGAGGATCGCGTGGTGGAAGTCGGCCCTGGTCTGGGTTCGCTGACCTTGGGACTGTTGGGGGAGGTGGAGCACGTCACGGCAGTAGAGATTGACCCGCGGCTCGCCCGCAAACTCCCAGATACCGTGGGCGCGCGGGCGGCCGACTTTGCGGATCGCCTCACCGTGGTGGAGAAGGATGCTCTTACCGTTGAGGCAGGGGAGCTGGGGGAGCCGACCGCCTTGGTGGCCAACCTGCCCTATAACGTGGCGGTGCCGGTGCTGCTCCACCTGTTGGAGGTCTACCCATCGATTCGCCGTGTCCTGGTCATGGTGCAGCTGGAGGTGGCTGAGCGCCTCGCCGCCGCGCCGGGCAGCAAGGTTTATGGCATTCCGAGCGTCAAAGCGTCCTTCTATGGACCGGTCCGCCAAGCCGGGACGATTGGGAAGAACGTGTTCTGGCCGGCGCCGAAGATCGAGTCGGGTCTGGTGCGCATTGATTGCACCCGCCCCTACGACGAGGGGCTGCGACCACGGCTCTTTGCGCTGATCGACGCCTCCTTTGCCCAACGCCGCAAGACGTTGCGCGCCGCCTTGGCGGGCTTTTATGGATCCGCTGCGGCAGCCGAGGAAGCGTTACGCGCGGCGGACATCGATCCGCGCCTGCGCGGCGAGAGGCTAGGCGTGGAGGACTTCGTTAGATTGGCGGCAGTCTCATGAGCAAGCCAGTAAACGACTCCCCGCAGCTCTGGCAGGCGCGCGCCCACGCCAAGGTCAACCTGCACTTGGGTGTGGGTGAAGCTCGCGCGGATGGTTTCCATGAGCTGGCCACCGTCTTCCAGTCTCTCGATGTGCACGATCGTGTGAGCTATCGCTGGGGCGAGGGAAGCACCGTGGAAGTCACCGGCAACCATGCGAAGGGCGTTCCGGCATCAACCGAGAACCTGGCGTGGCGCGCGGTGGAGCTGGTGGCACAGAACCTCATGCTGCCGGCTGCTGGAAAGCTCACGATGGAAAAGAACATCCCTGCCGCCGGCGGGATGGCTGGCGGCTCCGCCGATGCCGCGGCCGCCCTGCTTTTGGCTAACCAAGCTTTGAGCAGCGAATTCAGCCGTGAAGCCCTC
Organism: Corynebacterium sp. HMSC074E01; assembly: GCF_001808885.1. Classification (NCBI taxonomy): domain Bacteria; kingdom Bacillati; phylum Actinomycetota; class Actinomycetes; order Mycobacteriales; family Corynebacteriaceae; genus Corynebacterium; species Corynebacterium sp. HMSC074E01. Next base: position 517,525 of record NZ_KV794854.1, on the reverse strand, counting down.
AGCATGGAGAAGCTCTACGAACTCGCCGCGGAGCTGGGATCCGACGTTCCTTTTACCCTCATGGGTGGCACGGCCTTGGGTCGCGGGCGTGGCGAACTATTGACGCCGATGCTCTCGCGTGGGCGCTATATCTGGGCAATCATCACCAATGCGGAGGGCTTGTCGACGCCCTCTGTCTTCCGAAAGCTAGATGAGCTACGCACTGCCGGACGCGGAAGTGCCCCACACCTCGACACTGAAGTCGTGGGCCAAGCCCTCGTGGGCGGCAACCCCCGCGAGCTCGCTGCGGTGATGCACAACGACCTCCAGCCGGCAGCCCTCTCGCTACGCCCGGACCTGCGCAAGATTCTTGATACTGGTGAGGCTGCCGGTGCACTTAAGGGGATTGTCTCAGGCTCGGGGCCAACCTGCGCCTTCCTCTGCGAAGATGAGGAGATCGCCCAGGAAGTGGTGGCCCAGGTCTGCGCTGATAACCGCGGTACTCGCGGATTGGTGACCCGCGGGCCAACCACCGGCGTAACGCTGGTCTAGCACCAAACACCGGTCTAGCGCCCGCGTTGCACTTTGGCGGCGGTTCTTAGAGGACGGCAATCTCCACGGGTTTGAAGTCGAGCTTGTAGCGCTGTGGTTCCTGGTCACCAAGGAGGTCAAGAACTACCAGTTCCTGCTTGTTGGCATCGGTGACATAGGCATAGCCGTTTGCCGCCTTCAGGATCGGTCCCGGTTGTTGCCACTCCTCGTTTTCCTTCCACTGGGAGATAGCGTCAATCTTCTTGGTTACCTCGCCGGATTCCGGGTCGATGACGTTGAGCTTGCCGTCTGTCGTGAGCACCAGTGCCTCGCCCAGGGGGCCGCGGGCCAACGAGCGGAACCAATAGGACTCGCCGAGCTCGACCTTCTTGGCGGAGTAGTCTTCCGTATTGATCAAGGTCACCGAAGTCGGACGCTCGAATTCAGCATCCTTGTCGGTCTTGTTATCCGCCAGGATGATGTCGGATTCCTCCGAGCCTGCGGAGTTGCCGGAGCGCTGGTAGCCGCCCTTTCCGGCATAAGCGGAGACATCGATCTTGTGGAAGTCGGTGCCGTCGAAGACGACGGGCCCGTCTTCGCAGCCGAAGAAGAGACTGCCATTGCCGGCGGCGGCTTCGCCGTGGACACCGGGGCACTCAGTGGTTTCCGCAAGGAGCTTGCCGGAGGGGTCTAGGTGCTGAATGGTGTGGCGCTCGTCTTCCGTGCCCTTAGTGGTGACTACTGAGCCGTCTTTCAGCGGGACGGCTACGCCGTGGTGCGCAGCGCCTGTCTCGACGGTGTTGACGGGTTTGGCGTCTTCCTTGCCGATGTCCTCGGTCTTATAAATCCGTGCTACGCCATCGCCGTCGGAGAAGAGTGCGGTAAAGCCGTCGTGGTGAACCACGTGGCCGGCGTGCGGTGCTTCAATGGCTGCGCTGAGAAGCTGTGGTTGTGCTGCGTAGTAGTGCTTGTGGTCTCCGTGGGGCTTGGTGATGCGACCTGTGTCGAAGGTGAGGAAGCTATCGCCTTTAGTCACCATGATGTGGCGGTTATCGCCGGCATCGCTCAGCCGGAGGAATGCCTTCAATTCTTCGCTGTCGATGGTCTCACCGGTCTCGCCGTCGAGAGTAGTGAGACCATTCTTGTGCGATAGAAGGATGCGGGGAGGTAGTTCAGCAACTTCAGTCTCACCCTCAGCGGCTTCAAAGCCGTCATGGCTCTCGCTGTGCTCGGCATGCGCGTTGCTAGCTTCAGCGCTGGAGGGGGATGAGGCTTCTTCGCTGTCAGGGGAGGAACAAGAGGTGATGGTGAGGATGGTGGCGGATAGTGCGGCGCACAAGGCGAGACGTTCTTTTTTCATAGTGCGCCACAGTATTGGAAGTGAAAATCAATAGCAATAAAGGTAATGGTGCGGGGGTAACCGTGCTGAAGCACTAAGATGAACTCTCGATATGGCGAACCTCATTAACCTCGAAAACGTAACCAAGTCCTTCGGGCTCAAGACCCTACTGAATGGGGTCTCCCTCGGCGTTCAAACCGGTGATCGCATCGGTATCGTCGGCGTCAACGGCGGCGGCAAAACTACACTGCTGGAAGTTCTCACCGGCATCGAATCCCCGGACTCGGGCCGTGTATCCCACAATTCGGATTTGCGCATGGCAGTGGTGACCCAACGCTTTGAGCTGGAGGAGTCCCTCACCATCGCCCAGGTCATCATCGAACCACTGGGCTTGGAAACCTTCGAGTGGGCTTCTAATGCCAAGGTGCGCGATGTCCTCGGCGGCCTCGGCATCGTTGACCTAGGGCTAGACACCCCTGTGGGATCGCTCTCTGGTGGTGAACGGCGCCGCGTCAACCTGGCTGCCGCACTCGTTCAAGACCTCGACATCGTGGTGCTCGATGAGCCGACCAACCACCTTGACGTCGAAGGCGTGCAGTGGCTAGCCAGCCACCTGCTTTCACGCAAGCTGGCGGTCGTCGTCGTCACGCACGACCGCTGGTTCCTCGACACCGTTGCCACCACTACTTGGGAGGTGCACGACGGTGTCGTCGACGCCTATGAGGGTGGCTACAACGACTGGACCTTTGCCCGCGCCGAGCGCGCGCGCCAAGCCGATGCCATCGAGCAGCGCCGGCAGAACCTGGCGCGAAAGGAGCTGGCCTGGCTGCGCCGCGGGGCACCGGCACGTACCTCGAAGCCGCGCTACCGCATTGAGGCGGCTGAGGCGCTCATCGCGGATGTTCCTGCGCCGCGCGACAAGGTTGAGCTCATGGCCTTTTCTAAGCAGCGCCAGGGACGAGTTGTCATTGAGCTTGAGGATGCAAAGGTCACCACCCCGGATGGTCGCACACTGGTGGATCACCTCACCTGGCGGTTGGCGCCGGGCGAGCGTATCGGTCTCGTCGGCGTTAACGGTTCGGGCAAGACCACGCTGCTGCGCGCCCTTGCTGGGGAATCAGAGCTTGCCGCGGGCAAGCGCATCGAGGGCAAGACCGTGCGCCTGGGCTGGTTGCGCCAAGAACTCGATGACCTGGATCCACAGCGCCGGCTTCTCGATGCCGTGGAGGACGTCGCCACCTACGTCCATTTGGGAAAGAAAGAGCTCTCCGCCTCGCAGCTGGCGGAGCGCCTGGGCTTTTCCGCGAAACGGCAGCGCACGCCGGTTGGCGATCTCTCCGGTGGTGAACGCCGTCGCCTGCAGCTGACCCGCGTGCTCATGGCAGAGCCGAATGTTCTGCTTCTCGACGAGCCCACGAACGACCTCGACATCGATACCCTCCAGGAGCTGGAGTCTCTTCTCGACTCGTGGCCCGGCACCTTGGTGGTCATTTCGCACGATCGCTACCTCATCGAGCGCATCGCTGATAACACCTATGCGCTGTTCGGGGATGGCAAGCTCACCAACCTGCCGGGTGGCATTGAGGAATACTTGCGTCGCCGTCAGGAGATGGAAGCCGCCACTGCCCGCGGCGTTCTCGACTTAGGAGAAGCCTCCAAGGACGCCGACGAGAAGAGCGCGGAAGCCGTCCCGGCCAAGCGTTTGAGCTCCCAGGAGGAGCGCGAGCTGACCAAGAAGATGAATGCGTTGGAGCGCAAGATGAGCAAGCTCGACGACAAGACTGCGAAGCTGAATGAAAAGATGGCACAAGCCGCGGAGAAGATGTCCTCTGGCGAGGGGGACAGTGGTGAGCTAGCGAAGCTCGACTCCGAGCTCAAGGCCGTTGCCGCCGAGCGTGAAGAACTTGAGATGGAATGGCTGGAGCTGGGGGAGAAGCTCGAAGGCTAGTGCTTGAGGACTAGGCCCAGCCCTACCCAAAGAAGCCAGTGATAGCCAGCATGGCCGGCAGGGAGAGGAAGGTGGTGAGGAAGACCGTATCGCGCGCCACCGTTTCTCCCGACTGGTAGGTCGCGGCATAGTTGTAGACGTTCTGTGCGGTCGGAAGCGCGGACAAGATAAGCGCTGCGTAGAGCTCGTTGCCGCTCAGTCCCAAGGCTAGTCCTGCCGCCAAGGCGATGGCCGGCATGGCAATGAGCTTGAGCACCGTGGCGGTAATCGTCGGCAGGCGGTCATTGGCCAACAACCCTTTACCGGTGAGAGAGGCTCCGAAACTCATGAGGATCATCGGAATGGAAGCCCCACCGAGGATCTCAAGGGGCGCCATGATGACGTCGGGGACCTGCCAGCCAGCCGCAGAAACGATGAAGCCGGCGATGGCCGCTATGACGACAGGCGCCGTAAGCCCGGAAACCACGGAGCTGGTAATCGAACGCAGGCTTGTTCCCTGTGCGTTGAGGCCGGCGATGATGAAGGGGGAGAGTACCGCCATCTGGAGTACGAGTGCTGGCACCACAAAAGTGGCATCACCGATCACATAGGTGGCAATCGGCAGTCCAATGTTGACGGAGTTGTAATAGCTCGCCGCTGCCGCTCCGGCCATCGTTTCTGCCCCGCTTCGCCGGAAGAACAGTGCGCTGAGCAACCCATACAATGCCATCGTGGTGACTGAAGCAATCGCAATGACAGCAACAACGGGAGAGGTGAAGGCAGAAGTATCTGAGGTGGCCACGCTGGAAAAAATTAGCGCTGGGGTGGCTGCCCAGAATGCTGTACGGTTGAATTGCAGTCGGGCTTCACCCCTTGCCAATAACGCCTCGGTGAGCCAAGAAGAAGCCCACGCCGATAACCACAAAAATGATGGCGAAGCCGGTTAAGACGTCCAGCAACAGTGATCAACCTTTCGAATAATCGTTAAAGCTAGCCTCCGGTCATTCTTTCATGTCGGGGTACTAACCCCAGCAGCGGATAACAAAGTGGTATCGAAAATCCCATAGAGCCGGGCAGACCTTCACTGCGCTCGCCGTTGTATGGCACGGTGGAAGGCATGAATTCTTTCCGTCGTGTTTCCCGCCTGTCCGCTACCGCAGCCGTGGCAGCATCCCTTAGCGCCGCTTTGTCGGTGTCTGCGGCCCAGGCCGCCCCGGCTAACTTTTCCTCCGCACAGCCGCAGGAACTGAACCAGTTGTCCTCCCAGGCTGCTGAGCAGATCAACTCTTTTGAAATCGAGCTGCCCGCGCAGGCTTATGACTTGGCCAAGCAGTACAACGTCCAGCTGCCAGGCTTCATCAAAAAGCCGACCCCGGCCGTGGCGAATGAGCTCGTTGGTGCAACCCACGCCCACCTGCTGAAGCAAGGCCACCACGAGGATGCCAACGCCAAGAACATTGCTCAGGAGTGGGCAAACCAGGCCGCGGCCGGCAAGGTCACCTTCCACGGCAATGTTGGCGATGGCCTGACCCACCTGGAGGAGGGCAGCGGCAACATCTACAAGCTCACTGAGTCGGAAGCGAAGGACCGCGTGAACTGGCTCAACCGCGACGTGCCCGTGACCAAGGCCGATGGCACTGGCTTCGGCGTCGCCCAGGCTTTTGATGGCACCCACGTCTATGTTGCGGAGTACTTCTTCAATAAGTAAAGCTCCGAGCGGCACATTGAAAGTCGCCCTTGAGCAAGGCCCTGCCGCTTTAGGCAGGGCCTTCTGCATGTTTTCGCGCAGAGGGTTACAGTGGGCCCCATGATTCTGATCAACGTACAGTTCCACGTTAAGCCCGAGTACGCCGATACCTTCTTGGAAGAGATTGATTGGTACACCAAGGCCTGCCAGGCAGAGCCCGGCTGCATCGACTTCAAGTGGTTCCGCGATCCGGAAGACAAGCAGCGCTTCCTGCTCCTTGAGTCCTACAAGGACGGCACTGACGTCGACCACGTCAACACCGAGCACTTCAAGCGCTCCTGTGAGGAGCTGCCGAAGTACCTGGTGGAGACCCCGGACATCATCAATACTTCCATTCCAGGTAAGACGGCATGGGATAAGATGGCTGAATTCTCGGTCTAGAGCACATGCTTAGACAAAAGCCGCCCAGCAGAAGCTGGGCGGCTTTCCTGATCCTCAGGCTCGAAGTTCGATTTACTTAGCTGGAGCAGACTGTGTTGAGGCTTTTCTCCTCGTCTGCGTACTGCTCGAGGGCATCGTACAGAGCGTCCGCGTAGAGGTGTGCACCTTCGGGTAACGGGTGGACGCCGTCGTCGTAAAGCATGGCAGGATTTTCCTGTGCTACTCCGCACCAGTCTGCGATATAGACGTTGTCGTGCGTCGTTGCGGCCTCGATGATTTCGGCGCGCGCCGGCCCCATCCAATCGCGCTCACCGTAAGGCAACACGAGTACCAGTGTGCGCTCGGAGCCGACGATATCGATGAGCTCGTCCATTTGGCCCTCGAATGTAGCTCCGTTGGTGCCCAAGCCCACAAATACGGTGGAGCGCAACTGGCCGGAATCCTTCAACCCCTGAACCACCGGCAGGGCTGCCGAATAGTGGCGGGAGATGGCAGCGTCGATACTGATACCCGGGAAACGCTCATTAAGTGCTTCGGAGGCGGCGAGCATGACAGAATCGCCGATTGCGCTGATCTCGTTGCCGGTGGGTATCGCGCGCTTTTCCTTCGGTTTTGTAGTCTCCGCGGGCTGTGCCGGAGCGGAACTTGCAGCCTGCTCGTTGGACTGTGCCATGCGCTCGAGCTCGCGCTCTAGTTCGCTCTTATCCTCCGAGGTCACCAGAGCATAGCCCACACCGAGCAGAGATAGCACGACGATGACGGGGACTGCAGGCCACAGTGCCTTGCCAAAGCCAGCCTTAATTTCCTCCATGCTGGGGCGGGCCGCCCAATAGGCATGCCACGTGGGGCGGAATCCGGCGCGGCGGAAGGGGTTTTCTACAAATTGGTAGGTCACCTCTGCCAACAAGCAGCTCAGCGGCAGGCAAAGGAGACCCAGGAGCCACGAAGGGGCGTCGGACAGCGCGTGGACAATCATGACCACCGGCCAGTGCCAGAGGTACAAAGAGAAGGAACGCTGTCCCAGCCAGCGCATCACACGGGTGCGGAAAATCCAGGTGAGGGGGCCGGTTTCACGCACCACTCCCCAAATCATCGCCGCGCCGAGCACGCTGGTGAGGGCCAAACCACCGCGGTAGGTGAATTCGCGGTCCGCGCCCATCCACACCAGTTGGGCAAGGTAGGCAACGAGTGCGAGGGCGCCAAGGGCGCCAGCGAGAATGCCCTTGTTTGCTGCTGGCCAGGAGTCGGCGTCGACATCCTTGTCGGTGGAGGTCAAAAGCAGGGACAACATTGCGCCAATGAGGAGACCGAAGGCGTGGGTATCGGTTCCGTAGTACACGCGGGTGGGATCCTCGCCTGGGGTGAAGATGAGCGCCATCGCGACGGCTGAAGCGATCGCGAGGATCAGCGATACCGCGATGGGCAGGCGCTTGGGCTTGCGGCGGGAAATGGCGAAGACGCCAAACATCAGCAGAGGCCAAATCAGATAGAACTGTTCCTCGACGGCCAAGGACCAATAGTGCGCGAAAACCTGCACTTCATTTGGCGCAAAGTAAGTTTGGCTGGTGGCGATTTGGGTCCAGTTGTTGACAAAGAAGAAGGTGCCCAAGAATTGCTGGCGGATGCCTACTGCTAGGTCGCCGCCGATGAGGGCCACAATCGCAGTACATATCGAAAGGACCACGAGTGCGGCAGGGAGAATGCGCCGGAAGCGGCGGATCCAGAAATCCTTGAGGCTGATGCGCCCAGTCGCGTTGAATTCACGGACCAGCAGCGAGGTAATGAGGAAGCCGGAAAGGACAAAGAACATGTCCACGCCGAGGTAACCGCCGGGGAGAATGTCCCCGAAGAAGTGATAGATCACCACGGCAAGCACCGCGAGACCACGCAGACCATCCAGGCCCGGTACTTGACGCAGCCGGGCGCGTCGACGGCGCGGTGTGGTTGCAGGTGCAGTTGTAGCCGGGGCAGCTGTGCTGCTGGCGGACGCACTGGCAGCGGCGGGGGCTGTGGAGGGAGCCGCAGTGGCAGTCGCAGTGGCGGGCGTGGCGCTTGCCTTTGTAGCGTCTACCGCTGCCGCGGTTGCAGCTGCCGGAGCCGCGGCAGCAGCAGTGGATTCCTTCGCTACCGGCCGCTTTTCTGAACGGCGCTTTTCTTGTTTTTCTTGTTTTGTGCTCAGTACCCCGACGGACTGTGAGCGACGAGCCAGAGCCCGCGAAATCTCATTCTCTGGCCTGGCCGTCTCTGTTTTCTTCTTTTTCTTTTCAGGTTCTTTGGCTTGCTCAGGTACTTTGTCATTCTTGGCCTCAGCGCGCTGGGCTTTCTGGCGTTCTTCGCCCTGTGCAGGATTCTTTGTAGGTTGGGCAGCCTTTTCTTTTTGTGCAGCCGGTGCCGGAGCCGGGGCAGGTGCCTGCGCTTTGGCAGCTGTAGGAGACTTTGACGCAGCGGGCTGGGCGCTTGGTGTGGCGGCCGGATTCTTGCCGGCACGGCTGGTCTCCGAGACCTTGTTTCCCGGGGAAGGAGTCTTGTCCTGCTGCTCAGAACTTGTTTTCTGCGGGGCAGCCTGCTGGGGCGCCGGGCGGCGAGGGACGGTGCGTCGTGGGCCGCGGCGGCCAGTCGAAGCTACGTCGGCCTCCTCGCGGGTTTTGACTAGTTTGGCCTTCTTCACCGCCGAAGCCTTGGGAAGGGCGCTCGGTGACAAGTCTAAGGTGAAGTCTTCCGCTGGCCGTGGGCGCACGCGGCTAGGCCGCGCGGCCGGGCGCTGAGTGCTGGGCCGCTGAGTTCTGGGCGCAGCGCTTTTATCCGAGGTGGTGGGCTTGCTGGGAGTGGTCGACTTTCCAGGCTTCGTGGTGTCAGTAGGTGCGGTGGATGGAGAAGCCGACGTGCGCTTGGCAGCCGGAGTGGACTTAGCAGTCGCAGCAGAGCCTTTAGATGCAGTAGTCGAAGTTGAAGAAGGCTTCTGGGAAACGGAAGGGGAGTCCGGAGTGGGACTCGATGTGGATGATTCGCCCTTTGCCAAGCGTGACACCACCGACCGCAAAAATTTCTTCACTTCACACTCCGCAGGTAGACACCGTGGTTCGGGTACTGAGGCTTAGTAACCCGAGTAATCCTACTCTGTGCGCGTGGCTAGTCGGGCAACGAGTCAGGGGAGCGTGTTAGGTGCGCAAAAGCTGGCGAAGCACGGTGCTGACGCCGTTGTCAGTATTGGGAGGGGCAATGATGTCCGCTAGGTCCTTCAGCTGCGGATGCGCGTTCTCCATCGCGACGGCTGTCCCGGCAGCGCGTAGCATTTCGAGATCATTGAGGTAGTCGCCGAAGGCCACGGTGGCGGTGATGGGAACGTTGGCAAGTTCAGCGAGCTTGACCAAGGCTGCACCCTTATCCACGCCGCGAGCCATGACATCGAGCCAGACCTTGCCTGATACCGCCACGTTATCCTCCGGGACAGCGCGCACGATGGGCTCGTAGATGTGTGCCTCTGAACCGGATTCGCAGAAGATGGCGATCTTGATGATGTTGCTATCGGGGACGGCGTCTAGGTCATCGACCCACGTGACCGCCTTGTAGTACTTGGAGATCTCTGCGCGCGCTGCATCGGATGCATCCTGCGCGACGTAGGCGGTTTCCGGGGCGCACAGCACCACGGTGTGTTCCACCTCCAAGGCCGCTGAGGCCTCGCGTGCTGAGTGCACGGTCGCTTCTGGGAGCGGGAATGTCGCAATGATGTCGCCACCACGCATGACTACTGAGCCATTTTCAGCGATGAAGGTTTCGCCTTGCGGGAACATCTGCTTGAGTGTTGCCAGTTGGCGCCCTGAGGCCGGAACTAGCTCGCATCCATGGTGCGCGGCAAGCTCCTGCAGCTCCGCGAAGTCCGCTGGTAGTTGGCCGTGGGCATCGAGGAGCGTGCCGTCCATGTCAAGAGCAACAAGTTGTGGGAGCAAAAAAGTCACACCAATCTAAATGGGTTGGGCAAAAAGCAGAAACCATGTCCAAGGTAGCGCCAAAAATAGGTGGCTGAAACATTTGTGATATGGAACACTGGTGCGCATGACTATGACTGATCCAGTACTCGTTTCTGTCCGCAACCGTACCGGAGTCCTTGAACTCAATCGCCCGAAGGCTCTGAATTCTTTGAACCCGGAGATGATTGACATCATCCGCCGCTCCCTCGAAGCGTGGGCGCAGGATGACGAGATTGAGCAAGTCCTGATTCATTCCAACAGCCCCAAAGCTTTTTGCGCCGGTGGCGATGTGCGCCACGCCCGTGAGGGAATCGCGGAAGGCAAGCTGGAGGAAGTCGATGCCTTCTTCGCCAGCGAGTACCTCACCAACGGTGATATCGCCGAGTTCCCGAAGCCCTATATTGCCGTCATCGACGGGGTTGTGATGGGTGGAGGATTAGGCATCTCCATGCATGGTTCGCACCGCGTGGTAACTGAGAAGGCCTTCGCGTCGATGCCGGAGATGAATATCGGCTACGTCACGGACGTGGGAGTGGCCTATGCGGCGCAGCGCATGGTGGGTACACGCGGAGTAGCTTCGCCGGGCTTGGCAAAGTTCTGGGGCTTAAGCGGCTACCGCATGTATGCCGCGGACATGTTGTGGACGGGTGTCGCGACCCACGTTGTTAAGGATGCCGCCGAGCTGATTGAGGCAGCTATCGAGCGGGGCATCGACGCCGCACTGGAAGATCTAGCTTTGCCTGCACCACAACAGCCGGCGCCGCTGGAGCAGGTAGCCAAAGACCTGGAGGAAACCTTCGCGCTGCCGACGTGGGAGGAGATTTCCGCGGAGCTCGATAAGCGCCCGAACATTTCCGGCGAAGTACGCCGCCTCATGGCCGCCGCCTGCCCAGCCGCCATCATCGCGGCCAATGAGCTCTATGAGGCGGAAGCCGCTGTCGACGATATCCGTGAGGCGCTCCTGCTAGAACTCAAACTGGGCATGCACATGTACCGACGCCCCGACTTTTCCGAGGGCGTGCGCGCGGTGCTGGTGGACAAGACCCAGGATGCTGCGTTTGACCCGGCGACCACCGAGGAGGTTGACGCCGAAGAATTCCGCGCAGTGCTGAACTCCTAGTCAGGGCTTATAGGCCGCGTGCCCGCTGATAGGCGGCGCGCGCCCGGTGTTCATCCACTCCTGCCGGCACGGCAACGTTGAGGGTGGCCTGCGTGGCGGCCGGAGTTGGTGCGGGCAGGTGGAAGGCAGGGGCATCGGTCAGCGCCAATCCCTGGCGGCCATCGGGCAGCTGTACAGGCAGCAGGGTCCACAGCCCCAGGATCGGCATGGCTAGCTGCGGCAGGCGCGCCGAGCGCGCTTCGGGGATCGACACCCGGGCGCGGATCAGCTCGGGAAGCGCATTGTCATAGCCGAAGCGGCGCAGGTTCGCCGCTGCTTGAGCGGACATGGAACTAGATAGCTCGTCCGCCCACGCCCACGTGAACGTGTCCGTGGAAGCGTCGAGAGTAGCAATGAGATGGGCGGGAACCGTGAGCGAACCATGATCAGAGTTCACCACGGTGCGAGACGTTCCAGGGTCGAGGTCCGCAGACAGGTTGGGGAAGCGGGCCTCCAAAAAGAAATTGTGCTCGGTGGCAATATAATGGGCATCCGCCAACACATCGCGTGCGCTGAGCCCGGCCCGGCCCGAAGGGTGGGGAAGGGCCGCGATCCGAGTGCCGTGGAAGCGTGCGAGGCCTTCTGCCGCCGCTGGGTCCACGCCCAAGTAAGAAGCGAGCTCAGAGGTAGCACGGCGCTCGTCGACGCCCCCTGCAACATCCCCCGAGCGTTCGAGTCCGGCCAAGATGCTGACACGGGGATCTGGGTGGAGCTCCGTAAAGTCGACGGCGACGAGTGCTTCGCCCTCGCCCTGCGGGACGCGGAGAACAGGGCGGTCGCCCACCAACCGCCGCGCTAAGCCGCGGAGCAGGGCGGAATCGGGCTGTGGTCCGTGGAACTGAGGCTGGGGCGCTTGTTCCGCCAAACCCGTGGCCCAGTGCAGCTGCCCATCCTGGATGGTGGCTAGACGTAGTCCATCGAAGTCATAGCTCCCTGAATCAGTACTAATGCGCACCACCGCGCGCTGGTCTTGGTCTGGCTGCGCTGATTGTTGGGCTTCGGGCGCGGGGTCAGCAGGCGCAAAGTTCAGTTCGACGTCGCGCACGTCGCCCAATCGGGAGGCAAACGTGGCGTCGATGCCGGCTTGGATAAAAGCGCCTGCGGAGTACAGGTTCTGGGCGGAATCCATTAGTGCTCCTTGACTTCGTTCTCTTCCCTGCGGAAGGGGTGCTCGATAGCCTCCTCATAGGCGTGGAGGAGGGCTTGGGTGGATTCTACCCAGGAATACTTTTCAGCCTCGCGGCGGGCGGCAGCGCCCATTGTCTCCCGGCGGGCAGGGTCTTCGAGGAGTCCGAGCGTGGCGCGGGCCCAAGCCTCATCATCGGCGTCGGGAGCGATGAGGTGCCCGGTCACGCCTTCCTCAATGACGAAGGGAATACCACCGGCATTCGTGCCGACGACCGGCACGCCCGAGGCGAAGGACTCGAGTGCTACCAGCCCCAAAGTCTCCGTGGCGGAGGGGAAGAGGAAGACATCTCCCACGGCGAAGGCAGCGGCGAGCTCCTCGCCAGACAGGTATCCGGTGAACACTGTGTGTGCAGGATCGAAGCTAGCCTTGAGCTCCTCCAAGGCGGGGCCATCGCCGACGATGGCCAGGCGGGCGTCGCTAAGCTGTGCCCGAACCAGCTGCATCACGTGGTCGAGGCGCTCCAAGTCCTTTTCTTTGGATACTCGGCCGATATAGGTCACCAGCGGGGCCTCCGGGTTACCGTCGGTCAGGCGCTCGCGCATCTGCGCCGTGGCGCGGTCAGGGTGATAGGTCTGCGTATCCACAGCCTTGGGCCACAGCTGCACGTTTCGGATCCCCATCTTCCGAGCCTTTTCCACCATGGGGCCAGAGGTACACAGGTTCACCGCTGCCTGGTTGTGTAGATACTTCAGAGCGGCCTCAGTCAGCGGGCGGGTCCACCCGATGCCCAGCGCATCGACGTATTCAGGCACGTTGGTGTGAAAGCTGGCCACCAGCGGCACGGCATCGCGCTGCGCGGCAAAGACGCCGAGAGCCGCTGTCCAAATGGGGTTGACCGCGTGGATGACATCGGGATCGAAATCCCGGATTTCCTTGAAGAACTTCCACGAGGGCAAGCCGAATTTGATCTCCGGGTAGACCCATAGCGACAAACTGGGAATGCGGGTGACCTCGAAGCCGGCGTAGGTTGCAGGGCCCTTGCCCGTGGCAAAAATCTGTACCTCGTGGCCCATCGCGGCCAGCTGGTCCAGCGTGCGCGTCAGGCGCGTGACCACGCCGTCGATCTTGGGGAGAAAGACCTCGGTAACGATTGCGATGCGCACGGTGGGACTTAAACCTCCGTGGAAGGAACGCCGGCGTGCTGCTGTCGCGTCCACAAGGATTGCGCCGGAATCTTGGAACGGTCAGCGCGGTCGGCGTACTTGCGAGCGACCTCCTCCACCTCATGGAGCAACCCTTCCGACAAGGTGGTCGGCTCCAGACCAAGCTCGAGGAAGGTGTCGTTGGTGACGTGCAGCTCATTCTCCGCGGATTCCTTGCGCGGGTTCGGCACGTAGGCCACCTGTGCGCCAGAGATCTTCGCAACCAATTCCGCTAAGTCACGCACGCGGTGGGTCTCCGTCATCTGGTTGATGATTTTGATGCGCTCACCGCGCGCCGGCGGGTTCTGCAAAGCTAGCTCGATACAGCGCACCATGTCACGGATGTGGATAAACGCACGGGTCTGGCCGCCGGTGCCGTGCACGGTCAGCGGGTAGCCAATGCCGGCCTGGATGAGGAAGCGGTTGAGCACCGTGCCGTAGTCGCCGTCATAGTCAAAGCGGTTGATGAGGCGCTCATCCTTCTGAGTCTGCTCCGTGTGAGTGCCCCAGATGATGCCCTGGTGCAGATCGGTGATGCGCAGCTCATCGTTTTTGGCGTAGTAGGCAAACAGGTGCTGGTCCAGCACTTTCGTCATGTGGTAGACCGAGCCCGGGTTGGAGGGGTAGAGGATTTGCTGCTTGACGACGCCATTCTCTCCCGCATCCACCTGCACATCTAGGTAGCCCTCCGGGATTTTCATGCCGGCTGTGCCGTAACCGTAGACACCCATGGTGCCCAGGTGCGCAACGTGGATATCTTGCTCAGATTCTACGATGGCGGCGAGCAGGTTGTGGGTGGCGTTGATGTTGTTATCCACCGTGTAGCGCTTGGTGCGCGAATTCTTCATGGAGTAGGGGGCGGCGCGCTGCTCAGCGAAGTGCACCACGGCATCCGGGCGCTCAGTGCTGAGGAACTCGAGCAGGCCGTCGTAGTCCTGGGCCACGTCGAGGTTGTGGAAGCCAATGGTCTTGCCGGAGACCTCGGTCCACGCGGCCAGGCGCTCCTCAATGGAGGCGATAGGTGTTAAAGATTCTGCGCCCAACTCCTCATCGATGGCGCGCCGGGAGAGGTTATCCACGATGATGACCTCATGGTCTTGGTCGGAGAGATAGAGGGAAGCGGGCCAACCGCAGAAGCCGTCTCCGCCGAGAATCGCTACCTTCATTTTTTATCTCTCCACATCACTGTCGGGGCATGAGTTAGGGTGCCGCCGACGATGGGGGAGACACCCGTCGCGGCGGCAAGCACTTTTCAATACCTTACCGTTGACAGCCCTCACATGAGGGCCCTTAACGGTAAACAGTGAGTGAATGTTTCCTCGGTCTGCACCACTAGAACAAAGCATGGTGCAGAGCACAGGAGGCTCGGTGTCCAGAGTAAGTTCTGCAAACGCGCCCTGTACACTGGCGCGCATGCTTGAAGCCGTGCTCAATGCCTTTGCCGATTCCGTCAATGCCTTATTGATCGGAATCTTGGTGGCTATCGGCATCATGCTTCCGCGGGGCAGCTACCGCAAGATTGCGGCCCTCGTCATCGTTGGGGACTGGTTCGGAGTGCTCACCGCGGCCGCCGTGGTGATGTTCATCTTCGTCGGTATCCAGGACAAGGTCGCCGCGGCCTTGGAATCGCCTCTGCTGGGGTGGGGGCTGGTTGTCATCGGCTTGGGGCTGGGCCTTTTAGCTTGGCGCTCCAAGGGTGAACCCAACGATATGGTGCAGAAGCTCCTCGGCCCGCTGCGCACTCCTTCGGCTAAGACCGTTGTGGTGGGCTATGCCATGGGCGTTATCCAGTCCTTGACCTCCGTGCCCTTCTTCTATGGCCTGATGCACCTAGCGGCTGGGGACTTTAGCAATACCGTTAAGTATGGTGGCCTCTTTTTCTACGCCACGTTTGCGCTCTCATTGCCGACAGTGTGCGGATTGTTCATCGCCCTTGTGCGGGCGAAACCACAGTCCTGGGCCGGACGTGCCTTCGCGTGGGCGCGGGAGAACTCCACCACCGTGGCATTGTGGAGCGGCTACGGCGTGGCAGCCTTCCTTGTGGTCATGGGCCTTGTGTCCCTGCTCTAGTGCTGTAGCCCTGAATGAGGCGATTGTGGCTTCGCTCGCGGCCCTAGTTCGCGGAGGTGGAACTGCCGTTGTTGCCAAAACTTTTGAACTCGCGGCACGATCTGGCCGGATCTTTGTCAACAACGGCAGTTGCGGGACTAGTCGTAGAGGACTTCGTCGAGGGGGAGGGCGTCGCTAAGCAGCGCCTGATTTTTAGCAATCTCGACGTAGCGCGCGGCGTGCGGGATGAAGGCGGCGGATTCCTCCTGGCTCAGCTCGCGCCGCACCTTGGCTGGAACCCCGGCGGCTAGGGCGCCGGCGGGAATGTCCTGGCCTTCGAGCACCACCGCGCCGGCGGCGATGAGAGAGCCAGGGCCCACGGTGGAGCCCGAAAGCAGGGTGGCTTTCATTCCGACTAGCGTGCCCGCGCCCACTCGCGTGCCGTGGAGCATGGCCATGTGGCCCACGGTGACGTCATCCTCCAGCACACAAGGCTCGGTGGCTTCAACGTGGATGACGCAGTTGTCCTGGATATTGGCGCGCGCCCCAAGACGGATGGAACCAACGTCCCCGCGCAGCACGGAGCCATAAAACACGGAGGAATCCGGGCCGATGGTGACGTCACCGATGATGGTGGCGTTTGGTGCGATCCAGGCGCTGCGGTGGATGCGGGGCGTGCGCCCTTGGAAGGGAAGGATGAGCATGGCAGGCTAGCTTTCTTCAGGGGTAGTTTCGATGGAGACCGCAAGCGACTCGGAGACCTCATAATCGCCGGGGTCGGCGTGAAGCTGGGCCAGCGTGTCCCGTTCCGCAGGGGATAGCGGGATGGCCCAGCCCCGCTTGGGATCATGGACCGGACGCTGTGCCTTCGTCGTGGGGGAGAGGTGCACTGTGGTCTTAGAGCCACTTAAGCGCGCGGGCTCGCCGGAGCGCGCCACCTCACTGAGTACTTGTGCGCCGGCTGGGGAGGTAACCAAGATGATGAGGCTGCCGGCCGTGTGGACGGACAGGTGATCTACAGAGATCTCGACGGCGTGGGGATCCGGGGAAGCTAAGCGGACGGTGGAGGAGCCACCGAGCTTATCGACGATATCCTTTACCGCAGAAAACAAACTCATGGCGCGATCCTAGCGCGGGGGTACCATCGTGCAGTGTGATTGACGCGAAAGATACAGCACTCGTCATTGAAGGCGGCGGTATGCGCAATTCCTATACTGCCGCGTGCATCGTCAAACTCTTAAAGGAGGAGGTGGAATTCGGCTGGGTCGGAGGCGTTTCCGCGGGCTCCTCGCACACCGTGAACTTCCTTTCCCGCGATGTGGTTCGCTCCGAGGAATCCTTCGTGGACTTTGCCAAGAACCCCAGCTTCGGCGGCCTGGGCTCACTGTTGCGCGGTAGCGGCTACTTCAATGCGGAGTTCATCTACGAGAAGGCTGCGGACCAGGACATGCCCTTTGACTGGGAAGCCTTTGACGCTAACCCGGCGCAGGTGTGCATTTCCGCCGCGCGCGCCGATACCGGGGAAAGCGTGTACTGGGGGCGTGAAGACATAAAGACCCAAGAGGACCTGATGGTGCGCGTCCGGGCCTCTTCGACGTTGCCGCTGATCATGCCGATGCGCGTTATCGATGGTGTGCCTTATGTCGACGGTGCCATGGGCGAGTCCGGTGGCATTCTCATCGAGCAGGCGGAGAAGGCCGGGTTTGAGAAGTTCTTATTCCTCGGCTCGAAACCGCGCGGCTACGTGCGCCCTGAGGTGGGGCGGCCGGCGGCGCTGCGGCGGGTTTTCCGCAAATACCCGGCTGTGGCAGAGGCGATGATTGCGCGCCCGCCACGCTACAACGCCTCCAAGGACCGGCTTTTGGAGCTGGAAAAGGAAGGGCGAGCTCAGCTCTTCTTCCCGGAGGATATGCAGGTGGCTTCGACCGAGCGCTCGGTGACTAAGCTTCGCGCCAACTATGAAGCCGGGCGCGCGCAGACTTATGCGGAATGGCCGGCATGGAAGGAATTCCTCGGTAGCTAGCTCGCCAACACGGTGGGTGCGTACTTAGCTCACCTTGATGCCTAGGACGTGAGACCAAGCACCCTTGGCGCAGAAAAGCGCTCTTGGACGTGGTGTTTTGCTCTTGCTTTCCTACAATGACGTTTCGTGTTGGCTCTATTTGATGGAAATATTTGGCTGAGCATTTTCTTTGTTGCCTTGCTCGGCACGTTGTTTGGCATGATCCCCTTCGGCCCGTTGCGCTTCGGCGCGGCCGGTACTTTGTTCGTGGGCTTGGCCATCGGCGCCTTTATCGATCTCGATGGCACGATTTTGAGCAGCCTACAAGAGATGGGCCTTGGCCTCTTCATCTATATGCAAGGCTTGTCTGCCGGTGAACGCTTCTTCAAAGGATTCTCTGAGCAGTTAAAACATATGATCACTGCCGCTATCGCGGTGGTGGGTGCTGCTGCAGTGGCGCTTCTCGCGGGCGGATGGCTGGGCCTGTCGCCGTTGCTTTCCGTGGGTGTATTCTCCGGTGCGACGACCTCGACGGCGTCGCTTGCGGTTGCCCAACAACAGACCGGCGAGGAACTGCCCGCCGTGGGTTATTCCTTGGGCTACCCGGTGGGCGTAGCCGTTGCCATTCTGCTCGTGGCTTTCCTGCTCAAGCAGTCCTGGCCGGGTTCTAAGGACAAAGACAATTCTGCAGAAGAAGTTTTCCGCTCCCGCACCATTCGGGTGACCAAGGACATCACCTACGAGGAGCTCGTGGAGCGCTTCGAGGACCAATTTGTCATCGCCACGATTCGCCGCGGGAATACCCGCACCGTGGCGGGAGACCATCCAGAGATTCGCAAGGGAGACATCCTGCGCGTGCTCGTGACGAAGGCTAAGCGGCATGAGATTACCGCCGCTTTGGGTAAGCGTCAGCCCCAAGTGCCCTTCGTGGACAAGCGCTTGGTCATTGAAAACGTGGTGGTCTCGAACACCGACATCGCCGGTCGAACCGTGGAAGAGCTCAACCTTTTCCAGCGCTATGGCGGCCGCATTATCCACGTGGAGCGCGGCGATGAGGAGTTCCTCGCCAGCTTCGATACGCACCTCGATGCCGGTGACCGCGTGACGGTGATTGTGGATCAGGACCGTATGGGCGATATTCGCGATTACTTCGGTGACTCGGTTCAGGGCTACTCGCAGCTGAACTGGATCGCCGTGGGTGGCGGCCTGTTCTTGGGCTACCTCATTGCGCTCATCGTGGTGCCGTTGCCGGGTGGCACGTCCTTTGAGCTGGGCTTCGCGCTGGGGCCGCTGATTACCGGACTTGTCCTTGGTGCTCTCCACCGCACTCGCCGCGTGCCGTGGAAGGTCCCGGCCTCTATCAACATGGCTCTTCAGCAGTGGGGTCTAGTCATCTTCTTGGCGTCGGTGGGCCTCGCCTCAAGTGAGGCTTTCCAGTCCACGGCCTTCTCCTGGATGGGCTTGAAGTCCATGATCTTGGCCGCCATCATTACCGTGGTTGCCGTCGCTATCTTCGCTGTTGCCAACAGGTTCCTCGGCCAGTCGGAGACCCGCACCGCCGGCGGTATCTCAGGAATCTTTGGCCAGCCAGCAGTGGTCAACTACGCCACGGGAATGAGCACGGATTCGCGCATCATGACCGGCTATGCGGCCACCATTGTGGTGGCGCAGATAGTCAAAATTGTGGTCATTCCGCTGATGCTCACGATTTAAATAGTGCGGATTGCAGCTGCGTAGGGACTAGACGGCGCTCTACGCAGTTTGTTCTTTTATAGCTTTATTCTCGCTTCAAACAGTTCCATTGTGTAGTGTTCCGGCATTTTGTGAGCTTAGCTAGGGCCAAAAGGTAGCGCGGCGCACAATCCATCGGTACGATTCAGGATAACTTCGTACAGTTTGGAGAGCGAGATATGGATATCGTCATTGTGGGCGCTGCGCGCACGCCTTTCGGCAAGTTGCTTGGTTCCCTTGCGCCCTTGTCCGCGACGCAGCTTGGCTCCCATGCCATTGCCGCTGCACTCGCGCAGGCACAAGTGAGCCCGGACGACGTTGACGCTGTGATTTGTGGTCAAGTCCTGCAGGCAGGCGTGGGACAAAACCCTACGAAGCAGGCGGCGCTCGGGGCAGGAATTTCTCCGAATGCGCACACCGCGACGGTCAACAAAGTGTGTCTTTCTGGACTGACCGCGATTATTGACGCCTCCCGGCTTCTACGCTCCGGCGAAGCCACAGTGGTGGTGGCTGGGGGAATGGAGTCGATGTCGAATGCTCCTCACTTGCTTTCGCAGTCACGTAGGGGCAAGAAGTTTGGGTCTGTTGAGCTGCTCGATCACATGGATCACGATGGCCTGCGAGCGGCCGATCTTGGGATTTCCATGGGTTCGTTGTCGGAGAAATATGCAGAACGCTACCCGGTGACCCGTGACGAACAAGACCGCTGCGCCGCGCTGTCACACCAGCGCGCTCTGCAGGCGATCGAGGAGGGAGCCTTCGACAAGGAAATCGCTCCTATCACGGTGACGATCCGGCGCAACGAGAGCACCGTCTCGTGTGATGAAGGCATCCGGGAAGGGGTCACGGGAGAAACTTTGGCCGGGCTGCGTCCGGCCTTTGAGAGTGAGGGAAGCATTACTGCCGGAAATTCCTCACCCATCACTGATGGAGCGGCAGCTGTCGTCCTCACCACACGTGAGTACGCGGAAAAGGAAGGATTGCCGGTCATGGCGGTCCTACGCGCGCCAGGGCAGGTAGCCGGACCGGATTCTTCCTTGCAGGAACAACCCGCTCGGGCTCTCCTCGCAGCCCTTGAGCGCCAAGGCTGGGGTATTGCTGATCTCGATCACATTGAGATCAATGAGGCTTTCGCCGCAGTGGTGGTTCATTCGGCCAATGTCCTTGGAATCAATCCCGATGACGTGAACCCGCAGGGCGGTGCGATTGCCCTGGGACATCCCATTGGTGCATCCGGTGCTCGACTTGTAGCTCATGCGGCGCATCGCCTTGCGAGTGGCCAGGCCCATCGCGCGGGTGTCACTTTGTGCGGCGGCGGTGGCCAGGGTGAAGCTCTGTTGCTTGAAGCTCCGCACTAGAACGCGCCCGATTGTTCATAAAGAGGAGGAATAAACGATGACGAACGAAATTATCCACGACATCCGCGGCCACGCTGGTGTTCTTACACTAAACCGGCCCAAGGCTATTAACGCGCTAAACCAGACAATGATTGATGAGATGACGGCAGTTTTGAAGGACTGGCAGGACGATGACCGCGTCAAGCTCGTTATCCTCCGGGGCGCTGGTGAACGTGGGCTGTGTGCTGGTGGCGACGTCGCGGCTTTGTACCACGATGCCCTGGAGGGCGGCACGGCAGGTGCCCATTTTTGGAAGACGGAATATGAACTGAACTATTTAATCTCCACCTATTCAAAGCCCTATGTGGCGCTCATGGAAGGCATTGTGTTGGGCGGCGGAATTGGTGTCTCAGCACACGCCTCACACCGCATTGTTTGCGAGGATTCGCGCATCGGAATGCCGGAGGTTGGGATTGGGTATTCGCCCGATGCCGGTGGGTCCTATCTTCTGTCCCGGGCTGCGGATCGTCTTGGCCGGCACTTGGCGTATACCGCGATCCACGTGGGGGCCGCGGAGGCGATCGATACCGGCTTTGCGGACTACTTCGTGCCTAAGGACAAGCTCGATGCTCTCGTTGAGCAGCTGGTGGAGACGGGCAACCCAGCCGATATTGAGAAGTTCACTGAGTCAGTGGGCCCAGGCTTCGGTAAGGACCGCGCCGAAATGGTGGACGTCTACGCGGCAGACACCGCTGAAGAGACCCTTGCCCGCTTGCAAGAATATGCAGCAGCAGGCGGCGACGGGCATTGGGCAGCGAAGGCCGCCAAGCGGATGAGCTTGAATTCCCCGCTGGGCATTCGCGTCACCGAGGAATCCTTGAATCGCAATGCGTCGATGAGCTTCGCGGAGACCTTGACCCAGGAGTTCTGGATGTCCGTGAACATGCAAAAACACAAGGAATTTGTGGAGGGAATTCGCTCGCAAATCGTCGATAAGGACCGCAATCCCTCCTGGGAATATGAGTCCATTGGCGCCGTCCCCGACGAGGTGGTGGCATCTGTCCTCGAACCCATCGAGGGCTGCGTGGAAGCCCCAGAATTCAACGATCACCACTGACTAAGTACTAATCAAGAACCACAGGAAGGACACTATTACCATGGCAATTCTTAGCGAAAAGCGCGACCGCGTCGCTCTCATCACGCTCAATCGTCCGGAGGCGCTTAATGCCCTGAACAACGACACAATGCTTGAAGTTACCCAGGCAGTTCAGGAATTCGACGCCGATGCAGAAGTCGGGGCAATCGTCATCACCGGTTCAGAGAAAGCGTTTGCGGCTGGTGCAGATATCAAGGAAATGTCCTCGAAGTCGGCGACAGAGATGTACACCGCGGATTGGTTCGCAGGCTGGGACGTCCTCACACGAGCCCGCACGCCGATCATCGCCGCAGTGAACGGATACGCGCTCGGTGGAGGTTGCGAGCTGGCCATGATGTGTGACTTCATCATCGCTGGCGACAAGGCCAAGTTTGGCCAGCCGGAAGTCAACTTGGGAGTCACACCAGGCATGGGAGGCTCCCAGCGACTGACCCGAGCTATCGGAAAGGCGAAGGCCATGGAGATGTGCCTGACTGGCCGCATGATGGCAGCCGAGGAAGCAGAACGCTCCGGCTTGGTAGCCCGCGTGGTTCCTGCGGGTGAGCTCCTTGACTCGGCGCTGGAGACGGCAAAGCTCATTGCCTCGAAGTCCTTCGTGGCAACGTCTCAAATCAAAGAACAGGTCAATGCGGTAGATGAGCTCTCTCTATCTCAGGGCATCCAGTTCGAACGCCGTACCTTCCACGCTTTGTTCTCTTCTCATGATCAGAAGGAAGGCATGGCAGCCTTTGTAGAGAAGCGCGACCCGGAGTTTAAACACTCCTAAACCTTAACCGCGAGTTAGCCATTGGGGATTAGCTCCCGGACGAGGGAGCCCCACGCTTTAAACTGCCCTAGTTGCCAAAGATCTGGCCAGATCTTGAAGGCGGAAGCACAGGAATTGGCAGCTAGGGCAGTTTCTATTTTGGTTTCTTCGGCCGCACGTGCGCGAGGGCACGCTTCTTAAAGAACTGATGGCTACTGGGCGCCGGAATCCTCGACATCTTCGCCGGCTGCGCGACGTATGCGGTTGGCAGCAGCAATGATGCGGTCTTGCTCGCCAGTAGAAAGCGCAACGGAATCAAAATAGCGATCGAGGGCAGGTCCCGCCGCCGAGGCCAACACGATGCCTTGGTCGGTGACCGTGACCAAGGTCGAGCGTCTGTCTTTTGGATCGCTGACCCGCTCGATAAGTTCGTCCTTCTCAAGTTTGCGCACCGTGTGAGTGAGTGAAGCCGGCGGAAGCTGAAGCCGAGCGCTGATTTTAGACATGGGCATGCTTCCCGCGCGTGACCACATGAGCACAGCGAGGACCTCAAACTGGTTGTAGCTCACCCCATAAGGAGCCAGCACATCTTCGGCGCCATTACGCAAAATGTGTGCGGCACGTTCGAAGGAGGATACTGTGGCGAGGCCACGAGCAGAGCGCGCGGAATAACGCTTCGCCCACTGGCGGCGTGCTTCAGCAATGATATCCATGAGCGGAAAGAACCTCCTTGCGGTACGTGAGATAACTATAAATGAGAGCTTCGCTGTTCTAAGAACCCGACCATAGGCATCGCGGATAGGGTCCCAGGCGGGGAAAGCTACCGGAGGATTTTGGCGTCGCAGATGCAAAAGCCCCAGCAGTGGGCTGGGGCCTGCGTTGCTGAAGGGCGGTGGGGTTAACCCTTTAGAGTTGGAAAGTCGGAATCAGCGTATTCCGTCGATGCCTTCGTCTCGCCGCCGTCAGCGGAGTGGATCTCGGTTTCGCGCTTGCGCAGATCTACACGGCGGATCTTGCCGGAGACGGTCTTTGGAAGCTCATAGAACTCGAGGCGGCGGATGCGCTTGTAGGGTGCCAACCCATCGCGGCAGTGCTTAAGGATGGACTCGGCGGTCTCCGCTGTCGGTTCGTAGCCGCCGGCGAGAGCGACGTAGGCCTTTGGCACGGCGAGGCGGATTGGATCTGGGGAGGGAACCACCGCTACCTCGGCGACTGCCGGGTGCTCAATGACAACGGATTCTAGTTCGAAAGGGGAGAGGCGGTAGTCGGAGGCTTTGAAAACATCGTCCGCGCGACCAATGTAGAAAATGTAGCCGTCCTCATCGCGTTCCGCAGTATCTCCCGTGTGGTAGTAACCATCGCGGAAGACTTCCGCGTTCTTGTCTGGGTCATTGAAATAACCCACAGTCAGGCCGACTGGGCGGGGATCGAGCTTCAAGCAGATTTCTCCGGTATCCCCAATCTCGTCAGTAGCGGGATCCTTGAGCACGACTTCCCAGCCTGGCAGTGGGCGCCCCATTGAACCTGGCTTCACTTTTTGCTCTGGGGTATTGGCAATCTGCAGTGTCGTCTCCGTCTGTCCGAAGCCATCGCGAACGTTTGTGTTCCAAGCCTTGCTGATGGTGCTGATGAGCTCAGGGTTGAGCGGTTCGCCAGCCGCAACCAGCTTCTTCGGTGGGGTCTTCATACGGCCCAGGTCTGCTTGGACAAGCATGCGCCAGACCGTTGGCGGCGCGCAGAAGCTGGTGACGCCTTCTTCTTCCATCTTGTCCATGAGCGCAGCGGCGTCGAAGCGCGCATAGTTGTATAGGAAGATGGTGGCCCCGGCGATCCACGGCGCGAAGAAGTTTGACCATGCGTGCTTGGCCCAGCCGGGGGCGGCGACGTTGAGGTGGACGTCGCCAGGCGCCAAGCCAATCCAGTACATCGTGGTCAGGTGACCCACTGGATAGGACGTGTGAGTGTGTTCGACGAGTTTCGCCTTCGACGTAGTGCCGGAAGTGAAATACAGTAGGAGGGTCTCATCAGCCTTGGTTTCCTGCTTCGGCGTGTACTCTTCCGAGCCAGTAAAAGAATCCGAATAGCGCAGGGTGGGGTGCGTTGTCTGTGCATCTGGTTCATCACCGACCTGGATCAGAGTGAAGTCACCGCTGACGTCTTGGAATTTAGCGGCGTCCTCGGCATTGGCCACGACCCAGGAAATATTGGCTCGGTCGGTGCGGTCCTGCAGATCGGCCGCGCCGAGCATTGCGGTCGCCGGGTTAAGAACGAAGCCTGCCTTGATGCAGGCCAGCATGCACTCCCACAGCTCTACTTGATTGTTGAGCATGAGCATGACGCGATCGCCGCGCTGGACCCCCTGGGCCTCCAGCCAGTTAGCCAATTGTGCCGAGCGGGCTGACATCTCAGCAAAGGTACGGCGGGTGCTGCTGCCATCTGTCTCACAGATGACGAGAGCCTCGCGGTTCTTTGAATCCTCCGCAGTGGCGAGGTGATCGAACCAATCAAGTGCGAAGTTGAAGTGCTCGAAGCGCGGCCACTCGAAGTTGCTGCGGGCTGCTTCATAATCAGTCTGATAAGAAACCAGCAGGTCGCGGGCTGCTTGGAATTGTTCGGTCACCGTGGTCATTGGTTCTCCTCTAGCTCGTGCTCAAATGGGGAAGGACGGCGCAATGGCTATGGCCCGTGTCCCAAACCGTTCGTCTCTGTGACGTGGGTCGCAGCCTACTTTACTTCGAGTTCGAAGTAATGGCTAGAGATTTTCCGAACTACCTTTGAAAGATGCAGGTTAGCGTAGCGAAATTCCGTGGAGAATGAGCTGGCCAAGGGTGTGATAAGCCTCTGCTGGGGCTAGGGTGTCTGAGTAAAAGCCCTGCTGAATATCACTCATTGAGCGCTGGATAAGGCGGGAGACAAAGTCGGTGTACTCGGCGGTGAATTCCCCAGCTTCGACGCCTTGACTAAGTAACTTGTGGATGGTCTCAGTGGCTCTCTTAGTGTTGAAGCTATACACCTCCTGAGCGGCGGGTTCAGAGGCGAGGTCGCGCATGAACTCAGGGCTCGCGGGTTCCAGAGCAATGGTCATCGAGGAGAAGTAATTCTCAAGAGCTTGGGCGTATGTGGGTGCTGTTGTGACTGCGGTGCGACGGGTGATTTCTTTGAAGAAGCTGACTAGTACGCGGCGAATGATCGCGTCTCTGGATGGGCCTAATGCGTACATGGTCGATTTTGAGCATTGGTAGCGCTTCGTTGCGCCGTCGATGGTGAAGGATTCGAAACCCTCGGCCAGAAAGTCCTGCAAGAGGGCATTGAACAGCTCGCGTTGTCGTGGTGTGAGTGGTTGGGTCATGAGTCTTTCTGTCTCTGGGGGATCCTGGCTTTGCGGGGTCTTTGCGTGCGTTCTCCCCAGTCTGTTGCGTACAACGATCATAGAACATGACACGTGAGAGTACGGAACGATGTATATTCGTACTCATTCAATGTGAAGAGCCCATTGATACTTGAGTCCAAGAGTTTGTATGTGGCCTGGAGAAAGCCCATGCAGCGACCTTAAGCCCCAGCTAGAAAGGTAGAAAACTATGCCGCCGATTCTTAGTTCGCAACACCCCAGCGGGAAACATTTGGAGAGCATTAAGTACCCCCACGCTGATATTTTCGCGGTGGCAGATCGTCTCGTCCCAGAGGAACAGGTGCGTTTGGCAGAGATCCACGAGTTCTTGCAGACGGAGATTCGCCCTGTCGTAGGCGAATACTGGGACCGTGAGGAGCTGCCATTCGATCTTCTTCCTCGCATGGCGGAGATGGGTCTGGGCGAAATTGAACTCACTGATACCTCGCGTCTCTACCGAGGACTGGTGTACGCGGAAGTAACCCGCGCGGATGTGTCCTTGTCTGCTCTGGTGGGCATTCACAATGAGTTGGTCCTCGGACTCATCGACAAGCTGGGCTCGCCAGAGCAAAAGGGCACCTGGCTAGCAGGTTTGCGTCAATTCTCCAAGGTGGGTTGCTTTGCATTGACCGAACCGGAGCATGGCTCCGATATCGCCGGCGGCCTTGCCACCACAGCAGAGCGCACCGCTGAAGGCTGGCTCATCAACGGCGCGAAACGTTGGATTGGGGCCGGTACCTTCGCCGACTTTGCCATCACCTTCGCCCGGGATAAAGCAGACAACGAGATTAAGGCCTTTATCGTTGAACTCGACCGCGAGGGCGTGACGCGCAAGAAGATTTCGCGCAAGATGGGCCTGCGCATCATGCAGAATGCGGACCTTAAGTTCGACAACGTCCTCATCCCACACGAGAACCTGATTCCGGGTGCGGAATCCTTTGCCAACGTCAATGACTTCCTGTGTTATTCGCGCGCCTGGGTGGGCTGGCAGGGAGCCGGCTTGCAACTAGGCATCTTCGACAAGGCCCGCGAGTACGCGGTCAAGCGCCAGCAGTTTGGCAGGCCAATCGCCAAATTCCAGTTGGTCCAGGAGCAGCTTTCCCGCATCCTCGGCAACGCCACCGCGTCACTCGCCATGATGGCGCAGCTGGCAGAGGTTCAAGAACAAGGAAAGCTGGAAATGCCCTTTGCCGCCTTGGCAAAGGCAACCACCACCCGCCTGGCGCGCGAATCCGCCGCAGCGGGCCGCAACATCGGCGGAGGAAACGGCATCCTGACCGAATACGACTTGTCGAAGATGATGGATGATGCCGAGATTCTCTTCACCTACGAGGGAACCTACGACATCAACTCGCTCATCGTCGGCCGCGCTGTCACCGGCGTTTCCGCTTTCGTTTAAACAGCCCTGTCTATCACGGTGACTAAAGGAGAAAACATCATGAACCTGCACGAAGCATCCGCCGTTGTTACCGGCGGTGCATCCGGCCTCGGGGCCGCAACGGCCGCAGCACTCGCGGAGCACGGAGCCACGGTCACCGTGCTCGATCTGTCCGTCCCGGAGGAGAAACACAACGGAATCAACTACACAGCGGTCGACGTCACCGATGCAGCCGCAGTACGCGAAGCGGTTCTCGCCGCATCCGAGCAAAAGCCTTTGCGCGTGGCGGTGAATTGCGCAGGTATCTGCCCTTCAGCACGCATCTTCGGGCGAAAAGGCCCCCACGACCCGGAGCTGTTTTCTAAGACGATCAACGTTAACCTCATGGGGACCTTCCACGTCATGACCGCAGCCGCCGAGGCGATGGCCCAGGCAGAACCACTCGACGAAGACGGCCAGCGCGGAGTCATCATCAACACCGCTTCCGTCGCGGCCTTTGAAGGTCAGGTTGGCCAGGCGGCCTACGCGGCGTCGAAGGGCGCGGTGGCTGCCCTGTCGATTACCGGAGCACGGGATCTCGCCTCGTTGGGTATCCGCGTCAATGCCATCGCGCCGGGCGTCGTAGCTACCCCGATGATGGAACAGATCACTCCGGAGTTCCGCGAACAGCTCGAGGCCACCGTGCCTTTCCCCGCAAGGCTGGCAAAGCCGGAGGAATTCGCCGCCCTAGCTGTGTCCATTACCGAGAACCCCTATATCAATGGCGAAACGATTCGCTTGGATGGTGCGCTGCGTATGCCGCCACGCTAAGGGCCTCATCACAAGAATCAGCCCTAAGACACCCATCACGCGCGTATTGTCGACGCCCCTCCGATACGGGGCCTAGCCATAAGCCGGCAGGCCCCAATAGGGAAAGACTGCGCGCGTAGTCTGCACCAGCGCTGCGTGCGGCTTTTCAGCCATGACCTTGGTGGGATCGAAGCCGCCAATGGCGGCGCACGCACCTTCATCACCCAAGGTAGATGAGCCCTCCCAGCCGTTCGGCATCCGTTCCGAAGCTGAGAGCTCAACGTCGGCGACTGCGGCCAGCACCTGGGTCCACGCGCGGGCAACGGCGTCGACGTGATATCCGCCGCCGCCAAGCGCGACCCATCGCCCATCCGCAAACTGTTGCGCCCACACCGCCACTGAGCGATAAGCCCGCGCCATCGCGTCGATGGTGAGTTCCAGATCCGCGAGGGGATCGGAACGGTGCGGGTCCGCACCGTGTTGGGAAATGATGAAGTCGGGGCGGAATTTCTTGAGGAGCGGCGGGACGACCGCGTGGATGACCTGCAGCCACGCCTCGTCACTCACCCCGCGGGGCAGGGCCACGTTAACCGCGGTCCCTTCCGCGCCTTGACCACCAATCTCGTGTGCATAGCCAGTCCCGGGGAAGAGATAGAGTCCCGATTCGTGTACCGAGATGGTGAGCACATTGGGGTCATTCCAAAAAATCTTTTCGACGCCGTCACCGTGGTGGGCATCCAAGTCCAAGTACAGCACGCGTTGGGCGCCATTTGCCTTAAGCCAACGGATGGCAATCGCAGCATCGTTGTACATGCAAAACCCTGACATGGAGTCGGCGAAGGCGTGGTGCAATCCGCCGGAAAGGTTAACGGCGCGCTGCGCACGGCCCTCCCACACAGCGCGCGCGGCCGCTAGGGTGCCGCCGGCGATGCGCGCGGCGATCGTCGATAAGCCGTGGCTAATTGGGTTGTCTTCAGTGCCCAAGCCAAAGTGAGTGGAAGGTACCTCGGCGCGGGTGGCGGCGATGTAATCAGGACTGTGAACGAGCTCCAAGTGGGAGGTATTCAACGGGGCGGGACATTCGATGTCGAATTCTTCCAGCACACCAAAGTGTTTCGCCAGTGACAGTGCTGCGGCGACTCGGTCCGGCCCCATCGGATGCCCAGGGCCCAGCGAATAGCGGTGCATCTCCTCGGAGGCAAAAAGAAGAGGCTTCGTCTGGTTCATGACAAGGACCTCGCGAGAGGATCGCGGACATCACCGAGCGGTGCGATGCGCATTCGAGCCCCCACCACAACAGTGTGCGATACCCCGGCGATGACGGGGGAAAGCTCAATATCGACGAGTGCAGCGATGTCGTCCTTGAGCTGTGCCAGCTGCATCATGACCTCTTCGACACGGTGTAGTTTGGCAGCTTTGGTGCCGCGGTAACCAGCAAGAAGGGGAGACGCCTTGAGGCAGCTGAGCATGTCGAGTGCATCGGTGCGACGAAGCGGGGGCACGCGCCACTCGACGTCTCCCAAAAGATCCGAGGGTAGACCGGAGAAACCGGCGGATATCATAGGCCCAACAACAGGATCTTCGATGGCACGCACAGTGAGAGATGCGCCAGCTGTGACCATGCGTTGAACAACTGGGATGAGAATGGCCGGATCCTCGCCCAAGTGGAGATCTCGCGTGAGCTGGGTGATGGTGGTCCACGCGCGCACCATGGAATCTTCGTCATGGATGCTTCGCACGACGGTGGGCAGCTCCGAGCGGCCTCGCACCATTTGCGAGCTGCACTTGAGGGCGACATCCCAGCCATAATCGCGGCCGGCCGCGATGGCTTCGTCGAGGGTGCGCACCGGGGCCCAAGGGACGATTTCTATGCCATAAGCCTTGAGAATTCGCGCGCACTCCTCGTCGGTGGCCCAGCGTCCCGTGGGGGAATCAGTCAGAACCTCCGCGACCACACCGCGCGCTTCTGCAAGGCCCGTGCTGTTGGCGAACTCATCGGAAGGATTGGGGCGTGCTAGGGCGCGGCGGCGTTCATTATCGATGATGGTGGCCAGAGCCTCAATGGCGTCGGCGTAGGTGCCAAACACGGGAAGTTGGCCGGGTGCCTCTGGGCCCTCGGCGGTGCGGAAATCGGGGATATCAAAACCCACGAAGCTGGCGATGAGTGGGGTATCCGTCGTCGTTGCCGCCAACTGGGACAGATTTACGTAGGCCTCCTTGAGGATGAACTCACCAACTTCCACGACGGCGCACAGCACCGCGTCGATACCCGGATCTTCTAGGGCGCGCCGGGCCTGTTCCGTGATGGCGGGGGCGGGGTCATCGACGACGGTGGTGGCGTGCGGGCGCAGTCCGAAGCGCCAGGCTGCCTGTTCCATCTGCGCGGTGAGGCCGGAGGAATTCGACATCACTGCGATGCGACGGCCCTGCGGAACGGGTTGGCGCGCGAGGAGCTGGGCGATGTCGAGCATGGCATCGCGGCGGGTGACCACCATTGCCCCGGTGCAGCGAATGATCTCGTCGAGCGCAGCCGGGCTCGCCGCCGATAGTCCCTCCACCGCGTAGTGGCGGGCCGACTTCAGAGCCCGGGAGGGCAAGAAAACGACGACGTGCTTGTCCAGCGCTAGGCGGCGCAGAACCCGGAAGAATTTGCGCGGGTTACCAATCGAGTCGAGGGAGAGCAAACAAATTCGGGTGTTCTCATCTTGGCTCCAGAATTGCATGACGTCATTGCCTGTGACGTCAGCGAAGGAACCTGCGGCAATGAAATTGCTTAGGCCGCATCCGAGCTGCAGTGCATGGGACAGAGCTAGCGTCGCCACACCCGCAGACTGAGTAAACAGGCCCACCTGTCCCGCACGCGGCATGGGAGCCGGGCTGGCGTTGAGCCTCACTGCCGCGTCTGTGTTGATAAGGCCTAGCGCAGCTGGGCCAAGGGCTCGCAGGCCGTAGTCCCTAGCCGCGAGCACGATGTCGCGAGCCTGGTCGGGGGAGAGGTTGGGATTTTGGCTGCGGGAGATGAGGACTACTCCTTTGGCACCGGCAGCGGCAGCAGCCTGCATAGCTTCCGCGCCGCCGTGGCCTTGGAACTCGATGACGACGAGATCCACCGGCTCATCGAGGGTGTTGAGCTCCTCCACGCCGTGAAGGTGGCGTAATGTACCGGCGAAGTTGGCGCTAGCTAGCTGCTTGCTGGACAGCGTTCCGACTACCGCCACGGAGCGTGGGTTGAGCAAACGGTGGATCGAGTTCGCTTCTGCACGCAGCTCGCGGCGCTCCATGACATCGCGGGAGTTCTCATTCGGCGCTATTCGGAAATCCACCCGGATGAAACCGTCCTCGAGTTCCGGCTTCGCGGAATACCCTGCGCGTACGAAAACCTGCACCATCCTGCGGTTCTGCGTCAGCATCTCCGCGAAGAAGCGCTCCACTTTTCCTTCGCGTCCAATTTCTGCGAGGTGCTCGAGCAGGATATTAGCCACGCCTTTTCCGTGGTGGGAATCTTGGACAAGGAAGGAGACATCGCCCACCCGCGAGGGTAGGAACTGCTCGACAATGGAGTATCCGGCAACGGCCACGATGTTGCCGCGTTCCACCATGACGAGGGTGACTTTGTCATAGCCATCCGTGTGGAGCCAGCGGTCTAGGTCATCGTCGGTTAGCGCGGGGTGCGTGCCGAAGAAGCGCAAGTACTTTGATTGATCCGAGACGCGGTCGTAGAAGGCGCGGATGGCGTCGCGGTCGGCGGGTGTGATAGGGCGCAGCGTGGCGATGTCGCCGTCGTTGAGGATGACATCGGCTTCCCAATTCTGCGGCTCGGGGCCGGTGTGCGCGGTAGCCGTGGGCTGCTCCATGTGGTCCATGCCATCACCTTAGCCAACGCTACGTTGAGCTCAGGACAGGTGAACGGCATTCACCCCACAGGGCCTTGGGGAGGGTATTCACAAAAGCGCTGGACATTACGTGTATGGCAAATCACTGCAGGGGGTGAATCGTGTTCTGTATCTCAATTTCTATGGCGGGAGGTTGTTGTCCAACGTTAGTGTGTGACCCAAGCCATACAGGGAGCCGGAGGTTCCAGGAAGGAGACGCGCCATGCGCACTGTGTATCACTACGTCAACGGAGAAACGTTTGAAGGGACATCGGGCAATACCCAGCCTGTGCTGAATCCTTCGACCGGCAAGGAGCAGGCCGCGGTGGCCTTGGCGAACAAGGCCGACGTGGACAGCGTCATTGCGGAATCCGCTAAGGCCCAGCCGGGTTGGGCGGCGCTGAACCCGCAGAAGCGCATCCGCATCATCATGGAGTGGATCCGCCTCATCCATGCCAACATGGATGAGCTGGCCACCCAGCTCTCCCTCGAACACGGCAAGACTTTCCCGGATGCCAAGGGCGATGTGCTGCGCGGCGTCGACGTTCTGGAGTTTGCCCTCGGTGCGCCGCACCAGCTCAAGGGCGAGTACTCCTCGGAGGTCGGCACCGGCATCGATACCTACTCGCTGCGCCAGCCGCTCGGCGTGGTAGCGGGAATCACTCCATTCAATTTTCCGGCCATGATTCCGTTGTGGAAGGCCGGCCCGGCCCTGGCGGCGGGCAATGCCTTCGTGCTCAAGCCCTCCGAGCGCGACCCCTCCGTGCCGGTTCGCCTGGCGGAGCTCTTCATTGAGGCCGGCGGCCCCGCCGGTGTTCTCAACGTTGTGCACGGCGGCAAGGAGGCCGTCGATGCCATCCTCGATTCCGAGACGATTAAGGCCGTGGGCTTCGTTGGTTCCACGCCGATTGCGCAGTACATCTACGAGCGCTGCGCGGCCACGGGCAAGCGCGCCCAGTGCTTCGGTGGCGCAAAGAACCACGCCATTGTGCTTCCCGACGCCGACATCGACGCCACCGCCGACGCCATCGTGGGCGCTGCCTTCGGCTCCGCCGGTGAGCGCTGTATGGCACTGTCCGTCGTGGTTCCGGTGGGGCAGGAGACGGCAGACCGCCTGCGCGATGCCATCCTGGCAAAGATTCCGGAGCTCAAGGTGGGCCACTGCCTCGACCCAGAGGCCGACTATGGCCCATTGGTCACCGCGGAGGCGCGCGACCGTGTCCACCGACTCATCGCCGAGGGCGTGGAAGCAGGCGCAACATTGCTTACCGACGGCCGCGACTTGGACATGTCCGACAAGACCTTCAACGAGGATTCCCTTGCTGATGGCTTCTACTCCGGTCCGAGCTTCTTCGACAACGTCACCGCAGACATGTCTATCTACAGCGAGGAGATCTTCGGCCCCGTGCTGGTCATGGTCCGTGCCGAAACTCTGGAAGAGGCCGTTTCTTACCCGAATGACCATATGTACGGCAACGGCGTCGCCATCTTCACCCAGAACGGTGGCGCGGCCCGCGACTTCTGCAAGAACGTCCAGGTCGGCATGGTGGGCGTCAACGTCCCGATTCCGGTGCCGATTGCCTACCACACCTTTGGTGGCTGGAAGGCCTCTGGTTTCGGCGACCTCAACCAGCACGGTCCGGATTCCTTCCGCTTCTACACCAAGACTAAGACCGTCACCTCGCGCTGGCCTAGTGATGACTCCGCAGGTCCCCAGTTCACCATGCCGGTCATGTAAGGAGAGAACACAATGACGACTATCGCTTTCATCGGATTGGGAAATATGGGCGGCCCCATGGCCGCCAACCTGGCGAAGGCTGGGCATGAGGTTCGCGGCTTCGACGTCGTGGAAGAAGCCCGGGACCGTGCCGCCGAGCAAGGGATCACCATCATCGAAACTGCGGAAGAAGCCGCGCAGGGCGCCGAGGTAGTGTTTACCAGCTTGCCCAACGGTGGGCTGGTCAAGCAGGTGCTCGAATCGGTCCTCGCAGCAAACGAGGACGCGAAGACCTACGTTGATGTCTCCACAATCGCGGTCGCGGAAGCCCGCGAGCTCGCGGACACCGTGAGCAAGGCAGGCTCCGCCTTCCTTGATGCACCGGTCTCCGGGGGCATCGCCGGTGCCGCCGCGGGAACGCTTGCCTTCATGGTCGGCGGCACAGCCGAAGACTTTGGGAAGGTCAAGCCGCTGCTCGACATCATGGGCAAGTCCGTCACCCACTGCGGTGACATCGGCAACGGCCAAGCAGTCAAGGCATGCAACAACATGATCCTCGCGGTCCAGCAAATTGTGTTGGCTGAAGCCCTCGTCCTCGGCGAGCGCTTGGGCCTAGATCACCAAGCCTTCTACGACGTCGTTTCCAACGCCACCGGAAACTCGTGGTCGCTGTCCGTCAACGCCCCCGTCCCGGATATCGTGCCGAGCTCGCCGGCCAACAATGACTTTAAACCCGGCTTCGCCTCTGCCCTCATGCTTAAGGATCTCAAGCTGGCCATGGCCGCGGCGGAAGACACCAAGACCGACACCGTCCTGGGCCGGATTGCGGAGGAGCAGTACGCCTCCTTCGTGGATGAAGGCCATGGCGGACTTGATTTCTCCGCCATCATCTCCGAGGTCCGTTCCAAGGGCGAATCCTAAGATTAGAAACGCCTGAAAACTAGGGTGTTTGGTCCCCGTCGAGGATGCCCTGCAGCAGCGGGGCATAGTACTCGATGAGTTCCTCGGTTGAGAAGGCCGCGAACTCGGTATCACCGAAGCGCCGCATGAAGGACAAGCCCATGAGCAGGGCCAGCGCGGATTGGGCTCGCAGCTCTGGCGAAGGTGTTTGGCGTCCGGATTCCTCACGAATCCGGGAGGCCAAGACCTCCAGCAAGTCGGATTTAATTCTCTTACCAATAGCTCCGAGCGTCTGATAGTCCCCGCTCGCGACCGAAATCGTACGGGCCATGGAGTATGGGGCGTTATGCGGCGCGGTGAGGGTCTCCACCACCGCGGTGCGGCCTAGCTCGCTGAAAGGGCCGGCAAAGAGCGCCGCCGAGGAAGCGGTGAAATCCACCGTGGCCTCAAAAAGCCTTTCCTTGTTGTGGAAGTGCTTCACGATCAGCGCGACGGACACTTCCGCTTTTTCGGCGATGTCCTTCATCGACACCTGGGAGAAGGACCGCTCACTGAAAAGCTCGCGTGAGCACTCGAGAATCCTCTCCCGCGTCGAGGCTGCTTTCTCTTCCATAGGGGACATGGTACCGGCGCCGCATGCGCAGGAAGGGCGATTCGTCCTCTTGCCTCAGATGACCAAGACTGTGAGGTAGAAACAATGGTTATCTCATTCATCGGGGTGATTCTCTCCCTGATTTTCCTCGTCGTGATGGCCTATCGCGGGCACTCCGTGGTGGTCGTCGCTCCCTTCGCGGCGCTGATCGCGGTGCTCTTTTCCGGCGAGCCTATCCTGGCCACCTATACCCAGATCTTTATGCCGGCAGCCGGAAACTTCGTGACCAAGTATTTCCCGCTCTTCCTCTTCGGGGCAATTTTTGGGTACCTAATGACATCCACAGGGCTGGCCCGCTACCTAGCGCGCGGGATTACCGCGCTATTCGGGCCTAAGCGAGCGATGTTCTCGACGGTCGTCGCCACCGCATTGCTTACCTATGGCGGTGTGTCCGCGTGGGTTGTGGCTTTTACCATCGTGCCCATCGCGACCGCTTTGTTCAAGGAGTCCGGGATCCCCAAACGGCTCATGCCTGGTGCGATTGCCTTGGGAACCATCACATTCGCGCTGGCCGGGCTCCCAGGTTCGCCGCAGATTCACAATGCCATCCCTACCAGTTACTTCGGAACCAACGTCTACGCGGCGCCGCTCTTCGGCCTCATTTCTTCCGCCCTCATGCTGGCGGCGGGAACCGCGTGGCTCGAATACCGCGTGCGAACCCTCCGCGCGAAAGGTGAGACGTTTGAGCCGCTCGATGCCGACGGGAAGGTCATCGAAACACCCGAGGGAATCGGCGACAGCGGGGAAGAAGCAAGTGTAGAAATCGGTGGTGAATCCTTCGA
This sequence comes from Corynebacterium sp. HMSC074E01, assembly GCF_001808885.1. NCBI lineage: Bacteria > Bacillati > Actinomycetota > Actinomycetes > Mycobacteriales > Corynebacteriaceae > Corynebacterium > Corynebacterium sp. HMSC074E01. The sequence continues at coordinate 481,665 of NZ_KV794854.1, read as the reverse complement.
CACCAACTCCGGTGGCCGGGTGGCCACTCACGCCAGAGCTGAAACCGAGCCTTCTGTCCAGGTGCAGGGTTTGCTGGGTCTGGTGCCCATCGCCGTTGTCATCGCGGTCAACTTCGCCATGGTCTACGGGGTGTCGAAAGTGCTGGACACCTCCTACTTAGCCGAAGAGAAATACGGCGAGACCAACCTCGATGCGCTGTTGGGCATCTGGTCACCGACGGTCGCTTTGGCCTGCGCGGTGTTCGTCATCGTGGCGATGTTCCCCAAGCGCGCCGCCGAGTCCATTAAGGAATTCTCCGATGGCGCCAAGAACGCAATCCTTCCGTGCCTCACCACCGCCTCGGAGGTTGGCTATGGCGCGGTGATTGCCGCACTGGCTGTCTTTAGCGTGGTCAAAAGCAACATGATGGGAATCTCCGATAACGCCTTGGTGGTTTCCACAGTGTCCACCGCCGTCATCTCCGGCATCACAGGTTCCTCCTCAGGTGGTCTATCCATCACGATGCAGACCTTGGGAGACCAGCTCGCCCAGCTAGCGACGGAACAGGGCATCAGTCTTGAGTTGATGCACCGCGTGACCGCGATGGCCTCGGTATCTTTCGACTCCATGCCGCACAACGGCGCGGTGCTTACCATGCTGATTGTCTGCGGCATGACGCACCGACTGTCCTATAAGGATGTTGCCGTGGTGACCATCATCATTCCGCTGGCAACGCTGGCGTTGATGCTCGGCGTCAACGCGCTCATCCCCGGCCTGAGCTAGAGAAAGCGCGGGGCCGCGCTAGGCTCCGTGTGGCCCGCGCTTTCCACATAGGTTTCTCGCGCGGCAAGGTGCGGGTGCGCCAGAACGTCCTCGGGGGAGACGACCTCCGTGACGCAGGCGTCGCTGCCGCGGAAGATATCGATCCATTCCGCTTGTGTCTTTTCCGCGAAGCGCTGCGCGATGATCTCCTTCATGGCCGGCCAGGCATCGCGGTCATCTTGTTCGTAGCCGCTTAGTTCCTGTTCAAGCCCCAGGCCTTTCACCATGAGCGTATAAAACTGCGGTTCGATGGCGCCGGCGGCCATCCACTTTTCATCAGCTGTGCGGTAGACGCTATAAAACGGTGCACCTCCGTCTAGAAGGTTGGTCCCGCGTTCCTGCCATTGGCCTTCGGCACGGAAGGCATGCAGCATGGCGGTGAGGTTGGCCGCGCCGTCGACAATAGCGGCATCCACCACGCAACCACGGCCGGTGTTCTTCGCCTGCAGGACGCCCGCGAGAAGGCCTGTCACCAGGTACATCGAGCCGCCGCCAAAGTCCCCGAGAAAGTTAACCGGTGGAACGGGAGTGCCGTCGCTGCCAGCGATGGGATGCAGCGCACCGGAGACCGCGATGTAGTTGATGTCGTGACCGGCGGTGTGGGCCAGCGGGCCGGATTGGCCCCAACCGGTGATGCGTCCGTAGACCAGCGCCGGGTTTATCGCCTGCGCCTCCTTAGGGCCTAGGCCTAAGCGCTCAGCCACGCCGGGGCGGAAGCCTTCGATGAGGATGTCCGTTGTGGTCAAAGTTTCGCGCAGCTTGTCGACGTCCACCGGGTCCTTAAGGTCCGCCTCTAGAACCTCTTGCCCGCGGTAGAGGATGCTGTGCGGGACCGCGGCGGGAGGATTACCTGGGCGGACCACGCGGGTGACCTGTGCACCCATGTCCGCAAGCATCATCGCAGCGAAGGGGCCGGGGCCGATGCCGCCGAGGAAAAGGACTGAAATGCCGGTGAGGGGAGAGCTCATGGTGACCTACCTAAAGGTGTACGGATTTCTGGCCAATCGTACCGTGAGGTGGGTCACCCGACAAGGGCGTGAAAACTAATCCGCCACAAGTGTTTCGATGGTCAGCTCCGGGTGCTCCTTCTCAATGAAGGCCAGCTTCCACTTATCACCAAAGAGCGCGATGAGCTCGCCGTCGGTGCGGGTAAAGATCTCTACGCCGCGCTGGCGGCCCAGTTCGGGCGCGGATTCGGCGTCGGTACGGCGGGCCACCGAGTAGGGGATGGGCTCGGTGATGGTCTCCACGTTGTACTCGACCTCCATGCGAGCCTGCATGACCTCGAACTGCATGGGGCCCACCGCAGCCATGACCGGGGCGGCATCGCCACGCGTATCGTTGCGCAGAATCTGGACCACGCCTTCCGCAGCCAGCTGGTCCAAGCCCTTGCGGAAGGCTTTGTAATCACCCAAAGACTTCGCGCGCAGGATGCGGAATGCCTCCGGCGCGAACTGCGGCATGGGCTTGAACTGCACCTTCTTGCCCGTGTAAATCGTGTCACCTGGTGCCAAGGAACCGGCATTGACCAAGCCCACAATGTCACCCGGGTACGCCGTGTCCACGGTGTCACGCGTGCGGCCGAAGACCGTAAGCGCGTACTTAGTGGAGAAGCTGCGGCCGGACTGCGCGTGGTTGACCTGCATGCCGCGCTCAAACTCGCCGGAGACCACGCGCATAAAGGCCAAGTTATCGCGGTGCTTGCGGTCCATGCCCGCCTGCACCTTGAAGATGACGCCCGCGAAGTCATCGGTGACCTCACGTACCTCGTCGATGGCGGAGGTAGCGGTCTCGATGGCCTGAGGATCTGACTCGCGCGAGCGCGGAGCCGGGGCGATGGCGCACAGCGTATCCAGGATTTGGTGCACGCCGAAGTTCAGCATCGCGGAGGCGAAGATGAGCGGGGACGTCACGCACTGCTCGAAGAGCTCCTGGTCGTGCAGAGCGCCATCGGCTGCCAGCAGCTCTGCTTCCTCCACGGCTGTCTCCCAGGCGTCCTCTTCCTTCGCGGCTGCATCCTCGGGCGCGTAGTGCTCCTCCGGGGCGATGGTGGAACCACCGGCGGTGCGCAGGAAGTGCACGTACTCGTCGGCCTCGCCGTCATCGTTGATGTGGGCCAAGCCGCGGAAGTCGCCGGCAATACCCACCGGCCAGTACAGCGGGGTGGGCTGCAGCTGGATTTCGTTGACGATTTCGTCGACAAGCTCCAGCGGCTCCCGGCCCACGCGGTCCCACTTGTTGATCACCGTGATGATAGGCAGGCCGCGGGCCTTACACACGCGAAACAGCTTGAGGGTCTGGGGCTCGAGGCCCTTGGCGGCGTCGATAAGCATGACGGCAGCATCCACCGCCGTGAGCACGCGGTAGGTATCCTCCGAAAAGTCCGCGTGGCCCGGGGTGTCCACCAAGTTGATCATGTAGGGCTCGCCCTCGTGACCCTCGGGCGCGTACTCGAACTGCAGGGCCGAGGAGGCCACGGAAATGCCGCGCTCCTTCTCCATCTCCATCCAGTCAGAGACCGTGGACTTGCGGTTGCCCTTGCCATGCACCGCGCCAGCTTCGTTGATGACGTGCGCATGCAGCGCCAGCGCCTCCGTTAGCGTGGACTTACCAGCATCCGGGTGGGCGATGACGGCGAATGTGCGGCGGCGGGAAGCTTCGGAGGCAATACTCATGCGGGCTAGTTTAGCCGCTGGCTGCTACCACTCCACATTGAGCTGGCGGCCCAGATCATCAAAGACGCGCCGGGCCACGGAGAGCTTCTTCGCAATCGGCCGCTGCAGGCCTGGCTTGCGCTTCTGGTTGTAGTACTCGCCGGATTCGAAATGGATGCCTGGGGTGCCGCTGAGGAAGTAGGCCAAGTTCTCCCCGCCCTTGTCCGCCTTGCCTAAGACGTATTGAGCCGCAGTGGTCGAATAGAGCTTGCTTGTCCTACTCGTTGAGTTATGCCCGAAGCCAGTATTCAAAATGCCCGGGTGGAAGGCCACGGAGGTCAGACCATGCGAGTCGAGGTAGCAGGTCAGAAGAATATCGCCCAACTTGGCGTTGCCGTAAGCGCGCTCCGCGGTGAATTTTTCAAAGGTGTTTGGGTCACCGGGATCGAAAGCGGAATACAGGACGTTGGCCAAAGAGGCGGTCTGCACCACGGTGGCATCGCTGGCCCGCAGGGTATCGCGCAATAAAGAGGTCAGAAGAAAAGGCGCCACAACGTTGATCTGCCACGTGCGCTCGAAGCCATCGGCGGTGGCGAAGGGGCCGTCGAACATGCCGCCGGCGTTATTGCCCAAGGCATCGATCTGCGAGTACTGGCTTAGCTCTTCCGCGAGACGGCGAACTTGGCCCAAAGACTCGTAGTTGGCCACGTGAAAGGCCGCACCAATTTCTTCGGCTACGGCCTGCGTCTTTTCCGGGTTCCGGCCCACGAGCACGAGCGAATCCTGCGGGCGGCGCTGGTGAAGGATGCGGGCAGCGGCCGCGCCCACCCCGCTCGAAGCACCGGTAATGACAATTGTTCGAGGGTCATGACTAGAAGGCAGGTTCTTGCTCGCGCGGCTCATACTTGGACAGTGTAGGGCGTTGAGCGCCGCTGCGCCGGGGTTTATTTCGCCCGGGAATGGATCTCCTGCTGGGCCTTGCTGAGTCCCTCTGTCACGATGAGGCGGGCGGCCTCGGCGGCGGTGGCGATGGTGGAATCGAGCTCAGCGCTGGCGTCGACAGGCGCGAGCACCCAGTCCGGGATGGAGCCACCCTTGGGCGGGCGCCCGATACCCACGCGCACACGCAGGTAATCGCGCGTGCCCAAGCGCTCGCTCAGCGACTTCAAGCCGTTATGGCCATTCTCGTTGCCGCCCTTTTTAATGCGCACCTTGCCGGCGGGTAGGTCGAGCTCGTCATGGATGACGATGATGTTTTCTGCCGCAACCCCCAGCTGCGCGGCCAAGGGTGCGATGGGATCGCCGGAGAGATTCATGTAGGTGTGTGAACGCAAAGCCACGACCTTCGTGCCCCCGAGCTCGAGCTGTGCGGCGCTGAGCTGGTGCCCGGTGACGGGTTCAAGCATGTCGCCAGCTTCGGCGAGGAGATCATCCACCGCCATGTACCCCACATTGTGACGGGTCGCGGCGTATTTCGCGCCGGGATTGCCTAAGCCTACGATGAGCCACTTAGCGCTTAAATCGGCTGGACTTAGTCCAGGGTTGACTGCCTTTTTCGTCTTCTTCGGCGCAGCCTCAGCGCTGCCAAAGAGGCGGGTGAAAAAGTCACGGATGGCGGACACAACAACTCCCTTGATGGATTTTCTTTAGGCTGGGGGACCATGAGTCAACTTCTTGAGGCTATCACCTGTCCCGTCCTACCTGCCCCGATGGCCGGTGGGCCCACCACGCCTGAACTGGTTGCCGCCGCTGAGTCCGCCGGTTCTTTTGGCGCGCTGGGCCTGGGGAGCTCTTCAGTAGACGCCGCGCGGGAGGCCATCGCTGCGTGTGCGGGCACGCGATTCGGGGTCAATATCTTTCACCCGCAGCGCGCGCTGACTGAAACGGAGCTCGCAGCTGCACGGTCCCTCGCCGCGGAAGAGGACGCCGTGCTTGGCGACGTCCCCCTAAACTTCGGCTGGCAGGACAAGCTCGACGCAGCGCTGGAGGGTGGGGCAGCGGTGCTCTGGTCGATGTTCGGCGTCTTTAACGAGGAAGAAGTCGCGCGCATCCATGCCGCTGGGGCAGAGGCGTGGACCACGGTCACCACCCCCGAGGAGGCGCAGACTGCCACCGCGCGAGGCGTCGATGTGTTGTGCGTGCAGGGGCCTGAGGCCGGCGGGCACCGCGGAGTGTGGGACCCGAGTGCGGAACCCGACCAACGCCCGCTTAAAGAACTTGTCGCGGCGGTCCATCAGGTCACGGACCTTCCGCTCATTGCCGCGGGTGGGCTGCGAACTCGGGAGGATGTCGCCGAGGCCCTGGCGTGGCCGGGGGTAGAGGCAGTCAACTGTGGCTCTGCCTTCTTGCTGTCCGAAGAAGCCGGAACGAGTGAGCACAACCGTGACCTTCTGCGCCGTGGCGGCAGGACGGTGTCGACCCGCGCGTTCTCCGGGCGCTACGCCCGCGGGCTGGAGACCGCCTACACACGGGCACACCCGGACCTGCCTTTGGTCTACCCCTATCTCAACGCGTTGCTGAAACCGCGTCGTGCGCAGCTCGACGCCGACGTGGACTATTGCCTCGTAGGTGTCGATGTAATGAAACTTCGCGGGGGTAGTGTGGCGGAGATCCTCGCTCAACTACACCCAAACGGGCATGAATAAGGGTTAATATTTACGGATGGACATAGTTTTACACCCTTTTTGACGAGTAAAGGATACAAAGCACGTGACTTCGAACGCGCACATTGGGCACGAGGATTGGAACGAGCGCCTGGAGCTGGCCCAAGAGATGATCCCGCTCATCCACCAGCTGCACCGCAATAACAACGTTGTCACCTCTATCTACGGCCGCCTGCTCATCGGTGTGACCGATATCGACATCATCAAGGCACACCGCTACGCCCGCCGCATCGCTGAGCGTGAGCTTTCCACCGCAGAGACCCTGCCCATCCTCAAGGAACTGTGCTCGATGAACCTGGGCACCGCTTCCATCGACTTGGGCCGCCTGGCCACTGGCTTCCAGGAGTCCGGCTCCGATAACCTGCGCAACTACCTCGAGGAGACCCTCGTGGATCTCGTCGGCGCTGCTGTGGATAAGGAATCCACCGACGTCGTCCTCTACGGATTCGGTCGCATCGGCCGTCTGCTAGCCCGCATCCTCATCGCCCGCGAGGCTGCTTACGGCGGCGTGCGCCTGCGCGCCATCGTCGTGCGCAAGAAGGGTGACATGGACATCTTCAAGCGCGCCTCCCTCTTGCGCCGCGACTCCGTCCACGGTGCCTTCAACGGCACCATCGCCGTCGACGAGGAGAACGAGGTCATCTGGGCCAACGGCACCAAGATTCAGATGATTTACGCTAACGACCCGGCGGAGATCGACTACACCCAGTACGGCATCGACAACGCCATCGTCGTGGACAACACCGGTGTGTGGCGCGACCGCGAGGGCCTGTCCCAGCACCTGCAGTCCAAGGGCGTGGCTCGCGTGCTGCTCACCGCTCCGGGCAAGGGCGACCTGAAGAACATCGTCTACGGCATCAACCACGGTGACATCGAGGATTCCGACCAGATTCTCTCCGCCGCATCCTGCACCACCAACGGCATCACCCCGGTGCTCAAGGTTATCAACGACCGCTACGGCGTGGTTCACGGCCACGTGGAGACCGCGCACTCCTTCACCAATGACCAGAACCTCATTGATAACTTCCACAAGGGTGACCGCCGCGGCCGCGCAGCCGGCCTGAACATGGTGCTCACGGAGACCGGTGCAGCCAAGGCCGTGTCCAAGGCTCTGCCGGAGTTTGAGGGCAAGCTCACCGGTAACGCCATCCGCGTTCCCACCCCGGACGTTTCCATGGCCGTGCTCAACCTCGAGCTGGAGAAGGAAGCTGACCGCGACGAGGTCAACGACTTCCTGCGCAACGTCTCCCTGCATTCCGACCTGCGCCAGCAGATCTCCTACATCGCCTCCCCGGAGGTTGTGTCTTCTGACTTCGTGGGCTCTACCCACGCTGGTGTCGTCGATGGCCTCGCCACCATCTCCTCCGGCAAGCACCTCGTGCTCTACGTGTGGTACGACAACGAGTTCGGCTACTCCAACCAGGTCATCCGCATCGTCGAGGAAATCGCCGGCGCTCGCCCGGTGGTCTACCCGAAGCGCGTTGATGTTTCTGAGCTCTAAACGCTAAAACACTGCTACCGCCCGTGCTGCATGGCGCGGGCGGTAGTGCTGTTTTAGGGTCCTGCCCGGCTTGCGACCTAGCATTGCCAGGATGCTTCACGCCCACAACTGCCCGATCTGCCAAAAGTAGGGGCCGAGATCGAAAAATCTAGACTGTTTTCGTCAGATTGGTCAGTTTTAGCGGGAAGACAGCGCTCGAGTATGGAGTAAATGTCGTGCGCGCAATGTCGCGGCCACCCCGAGCACTGCGGCCAACACCACAGCGACGGCATAGCGCAAAGGTGAGTGCGCAACCAAAGGCCAGGCGGGGAAGGCGAGTACCCACAGACCGGTATCAGCCAAGACATCGCCGCCCAAGGTGACGGAGACAATCGTCCCTATGATTGTGAGAGCGATAGCGCTCACAGTGCCGAAGCGAATCACCAGAATGAGTGATACAGCTGCGATGACATAGCCCACCCCAACCGCAAGGGGCAAAGCGGAAAACTGTGCAGCGCCATCACCACCTGCGAGCGCACTGGCCAGGTATGCGGCAGCGCATACCGCCAGGATGACACACAGGAACCAGAGGAGAATCCCGGATGTGCCGAACCGTGTTTCCATATGGACCAACGGCCATGAATCAGCTACACGGGGCCAAACGAGGACCGGCAAGATACCTGCGCCGACCGGAAGCAGAAAGTAGTGAAAGAAACCTTCGACGTAGTTAGCGGGATATTGCAGGGCGACAAAGCCTAGCGCCAGAATGCTGAGCATCAAGCAAGAGAACACCGCTGGGCTAAAAGCTGCACGGTGGAGTCCTAGCAACGTGGACCACAGCGAGGACTGTGCCGCCGCACGGGGGTGGCTCGTTGGCTGCCATACTTGGGCTTCTTCCATGGTGGTATTAGCAACGTCGGCATCAGTCTGGGCCGTTGTGGAACGCGCGAAACGGTGTCGCAGCGAGAACATTGGCCGGTATCGTCGCGGCGTGTAGACCGCGGCTAATGCTCCGAGAACGGCGAGGATGACGCACAATATGAAAGCCGGTAGTGGACTGCTGGTGAGAAGTGGGTCGTGTGGTTCAAGAGGCACCGAGTTCTGGTGAATACGCAATGCGCGCAGAAGCAATCGTTGCGGCCATGCTGGGGGAAAGGCCCACCACCTGCCTGATTCGACAGTGCACGGAAGGATGCTGATTATTTGCCATAGGGCCGCGGCTACCAGCGTTAAGCCGAAGCCCAGTCGGCGGGCACAGGCGGCGGAAAGCCCGGCAATGCCAAGCGCGCCAAGGAAGGAGTAGAGCCCAGCTACGAGGATAAGTTCATGATTCTCCCGCCCCTGGGCAGCGACAACGAACCAAGAAACACCAAAGTTCAGAATATGGAAGACCGCAAGGCTGACAATGACAACGATAAAGCGGGCAGCATTCTCGAGACGCGGGTTGAGGTTTCTCCATTGCGTTCCGCCGCTGCGAGTGATGGTCTCGCGGCGTTCTGGAATGGCAGCGAACAGCCCAGTAAGAGGGGAATACATGCCGGTAACAAACAAGGATTGCCAAGCCAAGACGCCCGTGGCATCAGTGCGTGCTGAGGCCATTGAGGAGAAAATGATTGTCATGATGACCAGCGGTAGCGCCAGCAAAGGCAACCACTGTAAGGCGCTTCCACGGCTGCGCAGTAGTTCTGCTGAAAGGTAACTCGGGCGAGGGGCAGTAGTGTGCTTAGGCACGTGACTCTCCTTCCCGGTTGGTAGGCGCTTGGGAGGGGTGGCTCGGTGAGGTAAGTCGGAAGAATTCTTCCTCCAACTGACCACGTGGAGCTAGTTCCTGCAAGGAACCGGAATAGCGAATCGTGCCCTCGGCCAAGACGGTGATGTCATGGGCAAGGTGCAGTACCTCTCCAAGCTGGTGGGAGCTGACGATAACGGTGTGCCCAGCCGCGGCTAGTTGTTGTAGTAGCTCTCGCAATTCCATGATTCCTTGGGGATCGAGGCCATTCTGGGGCTCATCAAGAACAAGAACCTCTGGATCGCCGAGGAGAGCTTGCGCTAACGCTAGGCGGGCCTTCATACCAGTGGAAAAGGATTTCGCCTTCTTGGAGCCAACGCCGCTGAGCCCAGCGATGGAGAGAACCCGGTCAATCTCAGAGTCGGGAAGCCCCAGAAGTCGAGCGTGAACGCGAAGATTCGCCGCGGCAGACAGATGACCATAAAAGGCTGGCCCGTTCACTGAGGCACCAATGCGGCGAAGCACATTGCGGTTCCAAGGTTGGCCCGCCACGCTGATGGAGCCCGAGTCAGGAGGCAGGAGGCCTAAGAGGATGGAGAAGATTGTTGATTTTCCTGCCCCGTTGCGCCCGAGGAGCGCATGCACGCGGCCAGGGGAGATGTGGAAGGAAACATCATCGAGGACTCGTTGCCGACCGAAAGATTTCGAGATGTGCTCAAAAGAGATATCGCAATTCATAGAATGCAGTATCGCCGGGGCGCATCATGAAGGAATCCGCCTGCATGATGGTCTTCAGCGAGCAGACCTCCTACCGTGGTAGGAGCTTAGGCAACCCCAGCACGCTGCGCTAAGAGAACGAGGGCCACTCGGTCACGTGCGGCGAGTTTAGACATGAGCGCGGAGACGTGAGTTTTCACCGTGGTTTCTGCGATGACCATGTCGGCGGCTATCTCCGCATTTGTAGCACCACGCGCGATGAGTGAAAGCACTTCCATCTCGCGGCGCGTTACGAGGCTGAGTCCTTGGCGTTCCTGGGCGCTGAGGGTATCGCGTGTCAGCGCTGAGCGATAAGCCTCTAGCACTGGGCCGGTTACCTCGGCGGCCAGTACCGATTCTCCTTGCGCCACGTTGCGTACGGCGGTCACAAGAACCTCTGGGTCGGCATCCTTCAGCAGGAAACCGTGGGCGCCAGCGGAGATGGATCGCGCCACGAGCTCTTCATCATTGAATGTGGTGAGCATGATGATGCGGCACTCGGGCTTTCGCTCGAGTATGGCCTGAGCCGCTGCAATGCCGTCCATACCGGGCATGCGAATGTCGAGGATCGCCACATCAATGTGGTGGCTCAGCGCTGCTGTCACGGCGTCCGCCCCCGTGGCAGCGGTTGCCGCGACCTCGATGTCTTCTTGCGCAGTGAGGATGGTAGCCAGTGCTGAGAGCAGCATTGCTTGATCATCGGCCAATAAGACGCGGATTCTAGAGCTGCTGGGTTGCATCCTTGGTCTCCTTCATCGGTATCTGTGCGTGCAAGGAAAAGGAATGAGCATCGCCGGAATAGTCGAGGCGACCGCCGAGCGAACGGGCTCGTTCCGAAACTCCGACTAAGCCCACGCCGCTGCCCGCGACGTTGCTTGGCGTGGGATGAGGATTGATGGAGGTGAGGGTGAGCGTGGCGGCGTCATCAAGTACAAGCTCAACGAAGACGTGCGTGCCGACGCCCTGATGGCGCAGCGCATTCGTCAATCCTTCCGTGATAATGCGCACCAGAGCCATCTGCACCAACGATGGCACGGCGTATTCAGTCGGGAGGTTGGCGTCCACCTTTAGCCCTGCAGCGCGGAAGCCTTCGAGGATCCCTTCGATGTGCTCAAGTTGTTGAGCAGGCTCTAGAGTCGTGGGGCCGGGTGAGCGCAAGGCAGCGACTATGCCGCGAACCTCGCCCAAGGCGGTATCCGCATTATCGCGGATCGAAAGAAGTGCTTCTTCAGCCGCGCCGGAGTCCGCAGTCGCTGCAACGATGCCTGCATTAGCCTGAACCTTAATCAGGGTGAGGGAATGGGCAAGGACATCGTGAAGTTCCCGTGCAATGAGGAGGCGTTCTTCTTCTTGTGCCTGGTGGAAGCGCTCGCGGGCCAGTACTTCTCGTTGGCGATCACGGTCGAAATAGCGGGCAGCAATAAAGTATGTGCTTCCCAGTACTGCCCAGTGAGCCACAACCATAGCGAGGAAGTGGGTGTCCACCTCATAGCGGAGAAGATAGGACTCAGCATCGATCCGCCACATGAAGGGGGAGATGAAGGTACCGATCACGGTGATGAACAGAACCACCCGCGGAATCAGCCTCTGGGTGATGTACCGCGAGGTGGTGTACACGGCCATCGGGGCGGTTAATGCCCAAGGCGGCAAGCCGTTATTGGCAGGAAGCTGGATCATCCACGTGACTGCCCAGGCTGAAAGAAGAACTAAAAAGCCTGCCGCGCTTAGGGCTGGCTTCGAGCGCCACACAAGGAAGAACGGTATGAATAGCAGCGACAAGAGAGATTGGATAACCTCTACTGTTCCGGCAGAGGAAAACGCCAATGCACAATAAAAGGCCGCTACGAGCCCCGCGACTCCTGCGAGCAGCGCGTCTCCCAAACGCACCGAGGACAGGAAGGCGCGCGCGGTGCGGGAAAAGCTCATAGACGGCCATGGTAGTACATGCAGAAAGTACTACTTCTTCTTTTTGTCCTTCTTGGACTTCTTTTTCTTGCCCTGCTTCTTGCCGTCGCCGTTGACCTTGGCACGCTCCAAATCGGCGGCGACATCCGGGACGTAGGCAAACTCATTGCGCGGCGGGCGTACGTATTCGGCCTCGAGCTCGGGGCGATCTGGAATCTCAGGGACATCCTGCTCTACGTGCTGGTACGGAACCATCTTGAGGATGTGGTTGATCACGTTGATGCGCGAGCGCTTCTTGTCCTCGGATTCCACGGTGTACCACGGGGAGGACGGGGTATCGGTGTGGACGAACATTTCATCCTTGGCACGTGAGTAGTCTTCCCAACGGGTAATGGACTGCAAGTCCATGGGGGAGAGCTTCCAGCGGCGCAGCGGATCGTTGCGGCGGGACTTAAAGCGTGCGAGCTGCTCCTCATCAGAAACGGAGAACCAGTACTTAAGAAGGATGACGCCATCCTCGATGAGCATGTGCTCCAGCAGCGGAGCCTGGTGGAGGAAGCGCACGTATTCTTGCTGGGAACAGAAGCCCATGACACGCTCCACGCCGGCGCGGTTGTACCAGGAACGGTCGAAGATGACGATCTCGCCGGCGGTGGGCAGCTTCTCAATGTAGCGCTGGAAATACCACTGGCCCGCCTCACGGTCGGTGGGCTTCGGCAGCGCCTCGATGCGGCAGGTACGCGGGTTCAGGTATTGCGTAATGCGCTTGATGGCGGAACCCTTGCCGGCGGCGTCGCGGCCCTCCATGATGATGACCACGCGGGCGCCGGTCTCAACGACCCACTGCTGCATCTCGACGAGCTCTGCTTGGAGGCGCTTGAGCTCGTCCTCATAGGCTTGCTTGTCTAGCTTCGGCGGCTTGGTGGCAGACTTCTTAGACTGTGAACTCATACCTCTAAATTTACCGCTTAGCTGGGTAAATACCTAACCGCGAGAGTTAGGTAGGCGGGGCGAATTGGCAGGTATTTAGTCAACCTCGTGTTGCGTCACCGCGCCGCTGGCGGCGTCGACGTCGAGTTCATGTTCCTGGCCATTAGCCTTGAATTCAATCTCCCAGTGTGGGCCCTTGCCGTCGTCACCATCGTCGTAGTCGACCTCTTTTTCTGTGACGGTCTGGGCATCAACACCGGCGTGGGATAAAGCTTTCTCGAATGCTTCATCACCGGTGAGCTTCCCAGAATTCTCTGCATTTCCGGCGTCCCTGGCAGCAGCCGTGGCTGCAGGCTGTTGGGCGTCGTCATCGCGGTCATCGTCGTCATCATCATCGCCCTGGTCCGCGCCAGTTGCAACGGCTGTTTCCGTCACGGTTTCCACAGTCGCGGGAGTCGGCGTCGGGGCGGGATCGGCCTCTTTATCCGAAGAACAGGCAACCAGCGCGGTACTGGTGCAGAGTGCAAGGCCGGCGGCGGTGAAGCGGGAACGAAGAGTCATTGAGGCTCATCCTTCTTGGTCGGTCGGGCACGTGTGGTGCCCCACCCTAACGAAGCCTGTCAGGTTTCGCTGAAGATCCTGGATGCGGCTGAATATTAACGGCCGTGACAGGTACAGCCTTCGCCGCAGCCCCCGGCAGCGGGCGGTTCGCCGAAGCGCGTGGTGTTCTCAATTGCCCCGAGCCCTTCGATGCTGATGCGGGTGCGGGAGCCGTCGCCAAGCAGTGCTTCCTCACCGCGCGCGAAGCCCACGCCTTCCGGGGTGCCGGTGGCAATAACATCGCCTGGATTCAGGGGGTAGAGGGAGGAACAGAAGGCGATGAGCTCGGCCACGGAGAAGATGAGGTCATCGGTGTTATCGTCCTGTCGGACTTCACCATCGACGGTCGTGACCAGTCGCGCGGCCTTGCCCGGGGCCCATTCATCAGCGGTGGTTAACCATGGCCCGAAGCCGGCGGTGCGGTAGAAGGATTTGCCGGCGTGGAACTGCGTGGTGGCACGCTGATAATCGCGCAAAGTGTAGTCATTCATGATGGCATAGCCAGCCACGTGCCCGAGTGCCTCCGCTACCGGAATGCGGTGCGCACGGCGCCCAATGACCACGGCGAGCTCTCCTTCATAGTCCAGCTTCTTCGTGGCATAGTCCGGCACATAGACATCGTCGAAGGGCCCGGTCAGAGCCTCCGGGAACTTGATGAAGAGCGTGGGCTGTGTAGGCAGCTCGCGGCCCATCTCACGGGCATGCTTGGCGTAGTTAACGCCGACACAGATGATCTTTCCTGGGTTAGGGATGACGGGGGCGAGATCGGCATCGTCGAAAACCACGGGCTCACCGGAGAGCTGCGCAGCTTTGTGCCAATCGGGGCTGGCGAGCAGTTCTCCTACGTCCTCATAATCCAGCTCGGTGCCCACGTTGGGGCCGTCAATACGGATAGCGCAGGTGCCAAAACTGGTGCGGAGGGTAGCGAGTTTCATGGCAGTTAGTCTAGCGCGCGAAGAATCTCATCGACCGCGTCGGCGCACATGATGGGGACCTCCTGTGCCTCCTGCTTGTTCCATGTTTTAAGCACAAATGCGGCTGGGTCCATGCGCCCGGGCGGGCGGCCGATGCCGACTGAAAGGCGCTGGTAGTCCTTGGTGCCCAGAGATTTCGTGGTGGAGCGCAGCCCGTTATGGCCGTGGTCTCCGCCGCCTAAGCGCCGCTTGATGGTGGCGAAATCAAGCTCAAGTTCATCGTGCACCACGATGATGTGATCAGCGGGCACAGAGAAATATTGAGCGAGGGCTTTGATGGGTCCGCCCGACAGGTTCATGAAGCTGCGCGGCTTGGCGACGATCATCTTGGTGTCCCCGCGCCGCGCTTCGGCGATATCGGTGTTCGTCTTCTTGTGAACTGAGAAGGAAGCAAACAGCTCGCGGGCTAGCTCATCAGCCACGTCAAAGCCGATGTTGTGGCGGGTACCAGCGTACTTCGGTCCGGGGTTTCCTAGACCAACGACGAGAAAGGGAGAAGAAGTCACGCTGCTAATTCTAAACAGCGTAGGGGCGAAAAACGGCGAACCGCGCCCGTCCCCAGAAAGCTGGGGGCAGGCGCGGTGCGTTAGATAGGTGAGGGGAAGTTTACTCCTCGTCCTTCTTCT
This sequence comes from Corynebacterium sp. HMSC074E01, assembly GCF_001808885.1. Lineage (NCBI taxonomy): Bacteria > Bacillati > Actinomycetota > Actinomycetes > Mycobacteriales > Corynebacteriaceae > Corynebacterium > Corynebacterium sp. HMSC074E01. The sequence continues at coordinate 466,546 of NZ_KV794854.1, read as the reverse complement.
CCTCGGAAGCGGACTCGTCGGCGGACTCGGCGCCAGCCTCAGCGCCACCTTCCTCAGCAGCCTCAGCGGCAGCCTCGACGTCCTCATCAACCTCCGGCTCGGAGATGGAGACGATGACGGTGTCTTCCTCGGCAGCAAGGGTGGTGCCCTCCGGCAGGGAAACCTCGCCGGCGGTGACCACGGTGCCGTCCTCGAGGCCCTCGATGGACACGACGATCTCTTCCGGAATGTTGAGCACGTCTGCCTCGACGAGGAGGACGTCGGCATCCTGGATGGACATGAGGCCCGGAGCCGGCTCGCCCTCGAGGACAACCGGAACCTCGACCTCAACCTTCTCGCCGCGCTTAATGGAGAGCAGGTCGATGTGGTCGATGTTGAAGGTCAGGACGTTCTGGTCAATGTGCTTGACCATGACCAGGTGCTGCTCGCCCTCGAGCTCCAGCTCGAACACGGCGTTGACGCCGTGGTTACGGACCAGTGCGGTCATCTCCAGGCGGTCAACGGCGAAGTGCAGGACGTCGACGGCGTGGCCGTAGACGACGCCCGGGATCTTGCCTGCAGCGCGCAGACGGCGAGCGAAGCCCTTGCCGAACTCGGAACGGACTTCAGCCTTCAATACGGGGCGCTCAGAAGCCATAAGTAAATCTCCTTAAAGTATCGTTGTGCGGCAAGGGCTGTTGTAGGACCATGTAGATACGACAAAAGCCTGCCGATGGACGTCTTGGACGAGTCATCGCAGGCTTAATACAAGATTCACTGCTTAACTTGTGCTATCGCGTCGATAACGGATTTCTCCCTCGCCGAGACGCACAAAATTTTAGCAGCAGCGTTGTCGCAGAATCAAATCTAGTGAGTCTCAAATAGCGTGGTCACAGAACCGTTCTCGAAAATCTCGTGGATGGTGCGAGCCAGCAGCGGGGCGATGGACAGGACCGTGAGGTTGTCCCAGCCCTCGGTGGACTGCGGCAGGGTATCGGTGGTGATGACCTCGACAGCACCGCATTCGGACAGGCGCTCGCGGGCTGGGTCGGAGAAGACACCGTGGGTACACGCAATAACCACGGACTTGGCGCCGGCTTCCTTGAGCACTCGGACTGCGCCTGCGATGGTGCCGCCGGTATCAATCATGTCATCGAGCAGGATGCAGTCCTTGCCCTCGACGTCACCGACGACGCGGTTGGACACCGTCTTGTTGGCCTCGGTGGTTGAGCGGGTCTTGTGGACGAAGGAGAGTGGGGCGTCACCAAGCTCGTGTGCCCACTTCTCAGCCACCTTCACGCGGCCAGCATCGGGGGAGACCACAGCCAAATTGTCCATCGGGTACTTGGACTTGATGTAGTCCGTCAGGATCGGCATGGCGTGCATGTGGTCGACCGGGCCATCGAAGAAGCCCTGAATCTGGTCGGTGTGCAGATCTACGGACACGATGCGGTCGGCGCCGGCAGCAGCCAGCAGGTCTGCCACCAGGCGGGCAGAAATAGGCTCGCGGCCGAGGTGCTTCTTGTCCTGGCGTGCGTATGGGTAGAAGGGCAGGATGGCGGTGATGCGCTTGGCGGAGCCGCGCTTGAGCGCATCAATCATGATGAGCTGCTCCACCAGCCACTTGTTGAGCGGCTGGGTGTGGGACTGCATCACGAAGCAGTCGGCACCACGGACGGACTCCTCGAAGCGAATGAAGATCTCACCGTTGGCGAAATCGCGGGCGGTGGTCGGAACCAGATCAGTCTTGAGCTCCTTGGCCACAGCCTCAGCCAACGCCGGGTGAGCACGCCCGGTGAAGAGCATCATGTTCTTGCTGCTGCCGGTAACCTTGCCAGTCATCAGTAGATATCCCTTTACTTGTCGTTAGTTAGTGGTCTGGTCGTCAGCCTCGGTGTCCTGTGCCTTGCCGGCGGCTTCCGCTGCCGGCGTGCCCGGACGCTTCTTTTGCACCCAACCTTCGATGTTGCGCTGCTTGCCGCCGGAGACCGCGAGCGCTCCCGCGGGAACGTCGTCCTTAATTACTGTACCCGCACCAGAGTATGCGCCATCACCGACGGTGACGGGAGCGATAAACATGGTGTCCGAGCCGGTGCGCACGTGGCTGCCGATGGTGGTGTGGTGCTTGTTGACGCCGTCGTAGTTGACGAAGACGGAGGAAGCACCAATGTTGGAGTAATCACCCACGGTGGCATCACCGATATACGTCAGGTGAGGCACCTTGGTGCCGCGGCCGATCTGTGCCTTCTTTGCCTCGACGAAGCCGCCCAGCTTGCCTTCTTCACCCACGATGACGCCGGGGCGGATGTAGGTAAACGGGCCAATCTGCGCGTTGCTGCCAATGACGGAGTCGAAGCCGTGCGTGCGCACCACATGTGCACCTTCACCAACCTGCATGTTGGTCAGGGTGGTGTCGGGGCCAACCTCGGCGCCATCGGCGATGGTCGTGGCACCCCACAGCTGGGTGTTGGGGTGAATGGTGACGTCCTGGCCAATTGTCACGTTGACGCCGATCCAGGTGGTATCGGGATCAACGATGGTGGCGCCGCCGCGCATGGCTTCCTCGACCATGCGGCGGTTGAGAAGGCGGCCGGCTGCGGCCAATTGCACGCGGTCGTTGACACCGGAGAGCTCATCCGGATCGGCAGCGACGTGCGCGCCGACGCGGTGTCCAGCCTCGCGGGCAATCTCCAAAACATCGGTGATGTAGAGCTCACCCTGGGCGTTATCGGAGTTGAGCTTCGTCAGGGCGTCGCGAAGCACGGCACCGTCGAATGCAAAGACACCGGAGTTGACCTCGTGCACCGTGCGCTGCTCCTCGGAGGCGTCCTTCTGCTCCACGATGGCGGTGACGGATCCATCCTCGGCGCGCAGCACGCGGCCGTAACCGGTGGGATCCTCCAGCGTCATGGACAGCACGGTCACGGCGTTAGCTTCGTCGGTGTGAGCCTCCTGCAGCTGGCGCAAAGTCTCCGGGCGTAGAAGTGGAACGTCACCGTTAGTCACGATGACGGTGCCGTTAAAGTCCGGCAGAGCGCTCAAGCCACACTGCACGGCGTGGCCGGTACCGTTCTGCTCCTCCTGAACGGCCTGGGATACTGCGCAATCCAGTTCTTCGGCGATAGCATCGACAGCAGGGGAGACCTGATCACGCTGGTGGCCCACGACGACCACGAGGTGCTCCGGGTTTAGACCAGCGGCTGCGTGGAGGGCGTGGCCGAGAAGTGACCTCCCGCCAATCTCATGCAACGTCTTTTGGGTTGAGGATTTCATGCGGGTACCTGCGCCTGCTGCCAGGACAATGGCGGCGCAGTCAGCTACTTCAGCCACGAGTGTGTGCTTCTCCTGTGATTGGGGGTCAGGACTTACTGTGTTTCATCATAACGCGTGCTGCCTACTTCCCGTGTGACACTTCCGGGAGCGCTCGGGCACGCCATGCGCCAATCAGACCGATGCACGCTAAGAACAGAATGGCTGCCGAGGGGCCCGCGAGTGCAATGACGGCGGAGATACCGCCGATCACGAGGAGGATGACGCCCATCATGGTGTTCGCGGCTCCGACGTAGCGGGTGCGTTTATCCTCGCCCGCCATATCCACCACATAGGTCTTGCGCGCCACGCGAATGGCAGCGTGCGCCAGGTTGACCAGGAAGAATCCGAGGGGAAGCGCCCACATGCTTACCGCTGTCGGTGCCCACGCCGCACAGGCCACGATGGCCAGCAAGATGATCGCCGCGGCACCTGCAGCCCAGGACATAACCAAGCGGGAGGACTTATCCGACAACACACCGGAAACCCGGCCGCCGACGAGACTGGCCAAACCCGATGCCAGGACGAAGCCGCCGAGCCCACTGAGTGCCTGCGAGCCGATACTCTGCGAAAGCACCACGATGAAAGAAGTGGACAGGGCAGACACCAACAGCAGGGCGCGGACGTTGACGAAGCCACGGAAGCGGGCATCCTGGGTATACAGCTGCCAGGTATCTGTCCACCAGCTGCGGTTCATGCCCTTCTGCCCGGAGTGCTCTGGTACCGGCTCCTCGATTGTGCGGAAGACCGCTGCCGCCAGGAACCACGTGGCTGCGCCGATAGCGAGCATCACTGCTAAACCCCAGCGCGGGAGCTCACCGAGAAGGGCGAGGATGCCACCGGTAATCAAGGTGACCGCGCCGCCGAGCTGTGTAGCACGACCAGTCACCACTCCGCGGTGGCCCTTGGAGATGGTGCGGCCTTGCACGTCCTTTCCGGTCAGCGAACACAGCGCGCGCAGCACGGCAAGCGCGGCAAGCGCGAGGCAGATGATGAGGCCGAGAAGGGGGCCGTCGACAAGCACGGCGGCTGCTGCGATAATCGCTGCGCACAGACCCTGTCCCACCGAGCCCAGCACCCACAGGCGTTTGCGTGCTGGATGGGACACCACCCATGGGGTGAGTGCCGCCTGCGGGAGCATGGAGCCGGACTCACGCAAGGGGACCAGCAGGCCAGTGAAGAAACTTGGGACCCCGGCTACGCTAAACAGCCAGGGTAGAACCGTCTTACCGGAGAGCAATTGATCGCCCACGCCCTGCAGGCCATTCGACCACACGAAGCGGCGGGCATTGGCGGACTCGTTGGAGGGTGAGGAGTCTTGGGAAGATGCAGAACGCGAAGCCATGACTGTGATCTTAAGCCCGGCTCGGCCTTATCCGGGCCTTAAGGTTCACCTGATCTCTATCCTGGGAGGCATGTCTATCTCCGCTCGCCCTATAGTGTCTCGCCGTATGTTCGTCCAAGGTTCCGTGCTGACTCTTGCCGGTGCCGCCGTGATGGGATTGAGCGCCTGCTCCACCTCGGGGTCGAAGAATCAGCCGGAGCCACTGGGCTACGACAGCGAGCCGCGAGCCCTGCCTATCCCGCCCGTGGAGGAAGGAGAGGTCGTCGACGGCACACGCGTATTCAAACTCACCGCTCAAGACGGCTACTCGGAGATCCTCCCCGGCAACGACCGCACGCGGACGTGGGGCTTCAACGGCGCCTTCTTAGGCCCCACACTGCGTGCTCGGCGCGGTGAGAAAGTCCGCGCGGAAATTACGAACAACCTCATTGAGATGACTACGGTGCACTGGCACGGCATGAAGTTGCCTGCCTACTCGGATGGCGGCCCGCACTCGCCGATTGAGGTGGGCAAGACCTGGAAACCCGAGTGGGAGATCATCCAGCCTGCGGCCACGCTGTGGTACCACCCGCACCCGCACATGGCTACCGCCACGCATGCCTACCGCGGGTTGGCGGGTATGTTCCTCATCGACGATGACGTGGTCGATGGGCTGGACCTGCCGCAGGACTACGGCGTGGACGACATCCCGGTAGTCATCATGGATGCCAAGTTCACCGACGATGGACAGATCGATGAGAAGAGCGATAACACACTGGGCCTTCTGGGCACCACGCCTCTGGTCAACGGCATCACGAATGCGCGCTTCGACGCCACCACGCGCCGGGTCCGCCTGCGCCTGCTCAACGGCGCCTCCATGCGCTTCTACACCCTGGAGCTCAGCAACGGCCCCTTCCACGTCATCGCCACGGACACGGGGCTTCTCGACGCCCCCGTAGAAGTCGACTCCCTCTTCCTCGGCCCCGGCGAGCGCGCCGAAATCATCGTGGATTTGGAGCCCGGCGAGGAGGTGCAGCTGCGCTCGGTGCCGCGCAAGGATAACTTTGGGGTGCCCAAGGACAAGGATGCGGCCGACTTCGGCTTCCAAGATTCCTTCGACCTGCTCACCATTTCCGGGCCGGAAGAGTCCGCACCGGAGCCACCGGCTCTGCCTGCAACGCTTGACTCCGCCGCGGCGAAGATCCCGTCCACGGAGGGCCTTGAAGAGCGTGAGTTCGTGCTCAACACCTTCATGATCAACGGTGAGCAGATGGACATGGCCCGGGTGGATACCGTCATCGATCACGACGCCCCGGAGATCTGGACCGTGACCAATGAGAACTCTGATTGGCCGCACAACTTCCACATCCACAACGCCCGCTTCAAGGTTCTGGAGTGGGACGGCGATGAGAAGATGAATGTGTTCAATTCTGGGTGGAAGGACATTGTGAACCTTCCGCCGAAGGCCACCGCGCGCCTGCTCGTGGAGTTCGGTCACTTCCCGGATAAGACCATTCCGTACATGTACCACTGCCACATGCTGCTGCATGAGGACGAGGGAATGATGGGGCAGTACGTCATGGTCAACAAGGGCGAGAAGCCCGACGTGCGCGTCAAACCCGCCGCGCTCGTCTTCGACCAAACCGCCGCCACGCACTCCGCACACGCGGGCCAGGTGGTGGACTCCTCCCGCAGCCCCTATGCGACGCCGGAGGCGCAGGGCTAACCCTTCACGATGCTCTCGTAGGCACGGCCCGCTAGCGCCGAGCTGTGCCAGCGGCGGAAGAGGTTGGACGGGCGGTTGCGCATCAAGGTGACCGCGAATTTGCGGGCGTCAGAGATGACCTCTGGTCCAAGGGCTTTGAAGGTTTCCTCTAATTGGCCGATGGGGTAGTAATAGGCCTCTGTTGACGTGACGTTGTAATCATGGGAAGCGACGAAGTGGTAGGGGGATTTGCTAAACCAAATGGCGTCTGAATCTGCTTTCCAGTCACCGCCCTCGCGTGGAAGAAGGTTAAAGAATCCAGTGCCGAGGTTGTAGCCGTCAAGAAAACCTGGATCTAAGTCAGATGGATCGGTGATGACACTGCTGCGCGGGAAAACAAGAAACTCAAGTATCCCGGTGTTGAGGGTGGCGTAGCGGCCACCTGCGGTCGAAGGGTAGTCAGACAGCGTCCAATAGGTTCTCTCAGTTTCCGGAGCGACGGGGATTATGTGCTCGAGAGCGAAGGCGATGTCCTTGATGACTGCTTGGGCGACCTCAGGAGGTGCGTTGTTCTCCAGCTTTGTAGGGCCTGAAGCTTCGGCGGCCCGTACAAAAGCTGCGCGGTCAGATGGTGAGGGTTCCCAATCTCCAAGAATCCAATGCTTCTGTTCCGTCACGGTAACGACTAAATCCAGTGGACTTGGGCCTTCTGAGGCCAGAACACCGCTGCGATTCCTGAGTAAGACTCCGGCATCGAGTTGGTACTGGATCATTTGTTTTTCAAGGATGTCTAGCTCTAAAGGTGGTGCGGGCGCAAAGGAGAGTGCTACGACATCGCCCCAGGATTCGTGATGGTTGGAGCCATGGGTATGGTCTCTGAACCGCTTGACGACGTCGATGGATTGGCCCACGTATTTGGTGCCATCGTCGAACTCGATGACGTAAATCCCGCATCGCTCATCTGCGGGGAAAATGGGGCCAATGGGTGTGTTGGAGTCGAGCTCCAAGCGCTTGAAATCAAGGGGAGAGGCCATGATGACAAGGTAGACGATGCCTGGGTCCAGCGTCCGCAGATTGGGCGTTCCGGATAAAAGAAAGCCCCGCTGACGCGGGGAAGTGATGGTGTTAAGCATCAGCAAGGGCTCATCCCAGCAGAGCAGGGAAGTAAAATCGCCCTTCATGAAGCCTACATTGCGATTGCCAAAGAACAATCTTCAGAAAGCATTGAATTTGCTAATGCTAAAGGTGCTATGCTCGTCTTAAACGACTTCTCGTGGAGGATGGCCATGGAAAAGACCGCTGGACGGGGGCCGAGTTCAAGTTTAATTCAGGCTCGGACACGTGATTTTTGTCTTAGGGCTGATGGCTGGGCACGCGAACGTAGTCCGCAAGCTCAAAGTCTGTGGGCGAAGTCCGGTGATGGTACAGATTTCTTGACGCTGCCACAGCATATGGTGGACTCGGCGTGTGCTGCTTCTTTCTTGTATAACTCTTGGTTGGCAGCCTCTGTGAAGCGTTATCTCTCAGAAGAGCTGGGAGTTGATGAGTCTGGGGTTGAGGCGCTGTATGTGTGGCTTGCTGGAGTCCACGATGTGGGAAAGGCGGTGCGCACGTTTCAGCGCCTACTTTTGGACAGTGATAAAGCGTATCTCGTGCATGCTGTCTCAGATGCTGGTTTAGACATCGACCTCAGCGTTGATGAGGCTAACTTCGATAAGCTTCCCCATGGCGTCGCATCAGGTGAAATCCTCTCGCAATGGTTATGCGCGCGAGGTGTTCGTCTCCCAAAAGCTAACGCATTGGCGGCAGTGGTTAACGCACACCACGGCATCGCGAATAAACCCTCGAGGCAGGTGCGCGAACTTATTGAGGATTACCCCGAGCCATGGAAGCGCGTGCACAAAGAATTACTCGACGCGATGGCGGATCTCTGCGGTGCTGACTCAGTACTCGAGAAAGTCTGTGGGGGCAGCAAGCTGCATCAGAGCGTTGCGGAAATCCTCACTGGGCTCGTAGTGATGGCGGACTGGGTAGCTTCTAACGAACACGCATTCACGCTCCACGTGAGTGGAACGCAGCTTGAACGAGTGGAAGCAGCTGCCGCAGCTATTGACGTAACGATGCCTTGGGAACCTGAAGAAGGGGACTGGCAGGATATCGATGCTCACTTTCGGCGGTCGTTTGATTGGCCGGAGGAGTACTGTGCTCGGCCGGTGCAGCGTGCTGTCGTAGAAGCAGTGCAACAGGTGGAGAGACCAACGCTTGTTGTTATTGAGGCCGAAACTGGAGTTGGAAAGACCGAGGCGGCCCTGGCTACCGCGGAGATCCTAGGTGCTGGCAGCGGCGCACAGGGGATCTTTTTCGCGGCGCCGACAATGGCAACAGCCAATGGGTTGTTGGAGCGCACGATCGAATGGGCCTCGAACAACAGTATTGACTCGGTAAGGAGTATGTACCTTGCTCACTCCAAGAACGTGCTCTCGGAGCCGTACCAACAGCTGAAATTCTCACAAATCGGCAGGGACTCCGGGGACGGCGGCGGAGTGGTTGCGTCCCAATGGATGTCGGGACGTCGATTGGGGCTGCTCTCCAATTTTGTTGTGGGCACCGTGGACCAAGTTCTGATGATGGCGTTACAGCAGCGTTTCCACATGCTGCGGCACGTGGGGCTGGCAGGAAAAGTTATCATCTTCGATGAGGTGCACTCCTTTGATGTTTACACCAGCGACTACCTCCAAAGAACCATCGAGTGGCTCGGCTACTACGGTGCCAGCGTCATTCTCATGTCAGCGACGCTTCCGCCAGACAAACGACGTTCACTGGTGCAGGCATACTCCCGTGCTCCCTGGCCGGATGAGGAACCTACTGGGTATCCACTGCTTACACTCGCAACACGGGATTCCGTGAAGTTTCACTCGGTGCCGCCAACGCCGACGAACTTAGAAGCGCGCATCGAGTACCTAGACGATGAAGTAGAAAAGCTCGTCACATTTGCGGATCAGTACCTTGACGACGGTGGCTGCGCGCTCATTATTTGCAATACGATCGCCCGCGCACAAGAGGCATACCGAGTGTTGGAAGGTACATATGGTAACGATGTCCAGCTACATCATGCTGGTTTCGTTGCGTGGGAACGTGTAGCGAAGGAAGATGCCCTGCGCGAGGAACTTGGACCAGATTCTCACCGGGGAAGTGGACGTCCACAGCGCAAGATTGTGGTGGCAACCCAAGTTGCCGAGCAAAGTCTCGATATTGACGCTGATGTTCTTGTCACGGATATCGCCCCGATGGATCTCATTATTCAGCGTATTGGACGCTTACATCGCCATACGCGACCAGCCACCGATCGGCCGGAAAAGCTACAACAGCCACAAGTGATGATTCGCGGGATCCTCAAGCACGAACCTGTCCCTGAGTTTGATTCGGGAGCCGAGTCTATCTACGGCCAAAACTTGCTTCTATCGACGTACGCGATGCTTCCAGAAGTCTTTCACCGCCCCGACGATATCGAGAGACTTGTCCGAGCAGCCTATGACAAGAACTTCACGCCGCCGGTGGCATGGGACGAGGTATGGGAGAAAGCTCAGGAGCAAAATCTGTTTGCTGAAGATAGCGCGCACTCGAAATCGTCGACGTTCCGACTGCCTAGCCCTCGGAGACGAACCAGCTATGATGCTCTTTTCTCGCAACTCATCAGTGATAACGCAGCATCGGGAGATGAACGCGGAGCTGCTCAAGTACGAGATGCTGAACCTTCGGTGGAAGTCATTCCAATTAGGAGTACCGAATACGGGTATCAGCCGTGGGGCTTTGAGGAAGAAGTGCTTGATGGCACCGAACTGTCCTACAACGTTGCGTTCCATTTGGCTTCGAGCACAGTTCGCCTTCCAACCCGAATGACTAGGTGGGAATCTGATTTTGAGGCAGTCGTCAGCGCTTTGGAAGAAGCTACGCCTGCACAATGGCGATCGCACTTCCTTCTGAGGGGACAACTGGCGTTGCCTCTGAACGAAACTGACACCGCACAACTTGGGCGGTTTACCGTGATTTATTCCTCCGAGCTGGGTATCGAAATTCTTAGCGATGGGAGAGAGTGAATGTCCGGCGTCCTTTGTACTCTGAGGGCGCCTCCTCTAAGAGACCCCTCTACAACAATCAACAATCCACAACAAGACAAAGAAAGGAGGAGAAAGAAGAATGACTGAAACCTCAACGTTTAACCTTCTCGACGAGCCATGGATCAAGTGCATGGATGGCACCAACCAGCCTGTAAGCCTGAGCATCCGCGATATCTTTTCTGGCCGCGGTGACGCTTACAAAGTCGTTGGTGACTCCCCAACCCAGGATTACGCGGTGCTACGTGTGTTACTGGCCATTTTTTGGCGGGCGCATGCCCTAGATCTTGTAGAAAGCTACGCGGGTAATAATTGGGAAGACTTTGATTGGCCGGAATGGTTCGATGATCTGCGTGATCAGCTTGTAAACGAGAAGCGCGATGACGTGGTCCTTGACTACCTTGATGGCTTTAAAGATCGGTTCGATCTTCTTTCACCAATTGCGCCCTTCATGCAAGTCGCGGATTTGCATACGAAGTCAGGAGCCGCAAAACCTGTATCCTTCATCGTTCCGGAAGCTGCTGACGATTTCTTCACCATGCGTACAGCAGAAGGGCGAGAGTCTCTAGCGCTCGATGAGGCTGCTAGATGGCTTATCCATGCGCAGGCATTCGATTACTCCGGAATTAAGTCGGGTGCGGAAGGAGATCCCCGCGTTAAAGGCGGACGAGGCTACCCCATTGGAACTGGTTGGACCGGACGCACTGGCGGCACAATTGTCCTAGGGGCAGGTGGGATTCTTGAAACCCTGATTCTCAACACTCCTCCATCGGCAGTCTTGGATTCCCAGGAAGGAGGACCAGTAAGCGCGGATACTCCCGTTTGGGAACGCGAACCTGATACTGCAACGCAGCGACCGGGATCAAGCGATGACATAGGAGCGGTCCCACACGGTGCGGTTGATCTCGCAACCTGGCAGGCACGGCGTATTCGCCTGTTCATTGAAGGCGGCCGTGCGGTCCAAGTACTCGTGTCCAATGGTGACCGTATCCCAGATGCAGGTAAGAACGTCATGGGCGATCCCATGACCCCTTACCGCTACAGTCCGAATCAATCGAAGAAAGGCACCGACGCCTACTACGCTCGCCCATACGACCCGACTCGGACAATGTGGCGTGCACTCGATGCATTGATCGCGTTGGAGGATGACCTCGGATTCGATAACGGTAAGAATAAGGCTCCTAAGCGACCTAGAAATCTCTCCAACCTGGCAGAGCTTGAGGCTGACGGGTACTTGGACAAGAACCTCCTTGATTTAGCTTTGGTGTCGATGGAATATGGCCCACAGGAATCGTCTGTAGCCTCGACATTCATCGCTACGATCGGTTTGCCACTGGTCGTTTTGCGTGCTGATGATACGGGTCGGAAGGTGCGCAATGCAGTTCGCACCTCTGCTGAGAAAACTGGTAAAGCAGCCATCAGCCTCGGCTGGTTTGCAGGTCAGTTGCTCGTTGCCGCTGGCGGTGACTATGAATTCGGTAGCAGTACTGCTGACCGCTTCTATGCTCGTCTTGAACCGCTCTTCCTGACATGGATGACAGGCTTGAGCTCTGATAACGCTGAAACACGGCAGGGTGATTGGCAAGAACAGGTCCGCGAACAGGTGCTTGGTGATGCCCGCGAACTTCTTCGTGGTGCTGGAACTAAGGCCATCGTTGGTAGGGAAGTCGACGCCGGAGACACCGGCAAGGGACGAATAGTTTCAGCCGGCTCGCTTTACCGTCAACTGCATCGAAGGCTGGACAAGGACCTCCCATTGACGGTTTCTCGCACAACCCCAGGCACAGTTGCCTCTGGAAAACAACACGAGGATGACTCCGATGACTAACACTCCAACTAGCACTGACTGTCCGAGCACCTCGGCAGGGCCAACCTTGCGCCCAGCAGTAGCTCGGACTGCGAATGACCTACAGTTCGCCATCTTGCGCTCACCAAACCGCGCACAAAGTGCGCAAGCTCGTGCAACGCTTGCGAATCTTCGCAAGTATGCTTCCGTTCCCCTCAATGACCAGCCTCTAGCGCTAGAGGAAGTTCTACTGAGCCTTCACCTGCCTCTCAGCGAAAGGGAGCTTGGCAGAGGAAATGCCCCCTCAGTGTCGGAGCTTGCAGCATTTCATGCTCTCGTCATGTTTGGCATTCACATGCAAAGCGCGACGACTGACGCCCACGTTGAAGGCCAAAGCTTTGCTCGCGCATGCGGCCGTTTCTTCGCACAGAGCGAATCACAGTCCACAAAGCCCCGCTTCGATGCCATGCTCGTTTCACGTGATGAAGCCTCCCGATTGATCCATATCCGCTCGCTCATCACACTGCTTCGCGGCGCAAAAATTGGCTTTGACTATGGGCAATTTGCACAAGACCTCAGAACTCTCAACGCTCGTACTTCCACGCAAGTCGATCAGAATCGTCGACAGGGAGTTCTCTTGAGATGGGGACGTGACTTTGCCACTGGCGCTTTTACTAAAAGCACGAAATCCACTGAATCCTAAACAACACTCTTCAACCGAAAGGAAAGTTCACCATGTCATTGGTTATTGACATCCACGCACTGCAAACCCTGCCGCCATCCCTTATCAACCGCGACGATACGGGTGCACCTAAGTCCGCTATTTTTGGTGGAGTTCCGCGCCAGCGGGTGTCCTCCCAGTCCTGGAAGCGCGCAATCCGTAGCTACTTTGAAAAGAATGTTGATCCTGAGTCTGTGGGGGACCGCTCGAAGCGCCTGCCGGAGAAGATCGCCAAGCTGGTTGAGGAACATGAAGGCTGGGATTCCGAGCGCGCAATCAAGCAGGTTAGTGACCTCTTCAAGGTCGCAGGAATTTCGACCGAAGTTGATAACAAGCGGATCAAGGAACTAGAAAAGTCCAAGGTCGAGGATAAAGAGGAACTTATTAAGGAAGCCCGGTATCCACGTACCAAGTACCTCATTTTCTTGAGCCCGCAGCAGATTGACCGCGCAGTCCGAGCAATCGTCGCTGCAGACGGAGAGAAGATCAAAAAGGCTGAGGCGAAGGAAATTCTCGATACCAAGCACTCGGTTGATATGGCGATGTTTGGTCGCATGATTGCTGATGACGCTGCCTTTAACGTCGATGCCGCAGTGCAGGTTGCTCATGCTCTGGGTATTCACGATAGCGCTCCGGAATTCGACTACTTTACTGCTGTCGACGATCTTGCTGAAGCAGGTGAGGAAACAGGTGCTGGAATGATCGGCACCGTACAAATGATGTCCTCCACCTTGTACCGGTTTGCCACAGTAAACGTAGCGGGCCTTACGGAGAATCTCGACTCTGAGGAGAACGCGAAGCAAGCTGCGGTTCAGTTTGTCGATGCTTTCATCAAGTCCATGCCTACCGGAAAAATCAACACCTTTGCCAACCACACGCTGCCTGAGCTGGTCTATGTCACCGCGCGTGATACCCGCCCAGTGAGCCTCGTGACGGCGTTCGAGGAGCCGGTCCAAGCCACCGACGACAAGAATTTGCGCATCGCTGGTGCCGAAGCTCTGGCAAGAGAAGAAAAGGAATTCGAGGAGAACTACGGTCTGAAGCCGCTGGCTGCATTCGTGGTTGGCGTAAGCGAAGCGCGAGCACCGTTCGCTGACATTGCTGAGACCGTTACTCTGCCCGAGCTTTCGGAGCGTCTCACCACCGTGTTGGATTCCTCCCAGTCCTAGTGAAGGGAGTCATCTCATGACATCGAGCTTGTTACTGTTACTCAAAGCCCCGTTGCAGTCGTGGGGAAACGAATCGCGCTACGCCACGCGAACAACGTCTCAAATTCCATCGAAATCCGGAGTGCTCGGCATGCTCGCCGCTGCGGAAGGTCGCCGGCGAACCGACGGCATTGAGGATCTTGCGCGTCTGACGTTCGCTGTGCGAGTCGACCAGTCTGGAAGTCTGCTGCGTGATTACCAGACGGCGCAGGATTGGCAGCGCAATCCTAATGCGCCTGCAAAACTGATAACCCGGTATTTCTTGTCCGATGCTGCGTTTGTTGCTGCGATCGAATCTGAAGACCGTGGATTGCTTGAAGGTTTGGCGGAGGCACTACACAAGCCGGCATTTCCGATTTTCTTGGGACGACGGTCATGTCCGGCACCGCCAAATTTGGTGCAGGGAATTGACGATAAACCTGCGGTTGAGTCGCTTCAAGCGCACTCTACGTGGCATGCCACAAAGGAGTGCATGAAGACCTGTGGAGAGAAGGTAGCCCTGCCGATTTATCGCGATGCAAAGCCAGGTGAACTCGGGGAGTCGTTGCAAGACGTGCCCGTGTCGTTTGATCCGAGGCGCCGAAAGTACTCCTGGCGCACGGTTGTTCAACGTGAGAGCGCCATGGTTGATAATCCCTTGGATGCATCGCAGCTGCGGCCGGACCCATTCATGGAAGCGGTGATGAACGCGTGACCACGCTAACCAAGATCCTGATCAACCCTCAGTTGCGTCAAGGGCGGAAGCTTCTTACGAATCCACATGCCATGCATGCGGCAGTTAGTGCAGCTTTTCCGCCGGACATCGATACCGATGAAGCACGGTTGCTATGGCGGATTGATCGAAATAGTCACGAAAATGCTCTTTACATTGTTGGCCCCGAGAAACCGACGGCGTCTGGAATTGTAGAGCAGGCTGGCTACGACACACGGCCCGCCCAGTCCCTTGATTACACCCGCCTGCTGGGTTCCTTGCAGAAGGGGCAGCGCTGGAGGTTTGAGCTGCTTGCAAACCCAACCTATTCTCAGTCCAACGACGGAAAACGCGGCAAAGTTAAAGCTCACGTTTCAGTAGATCACCAGCTTGAGTGGCTCTATTCTCGGGCGGAAAAGGCTGGTTTTGCGTTGGCTCCGCGCGCCAATGACACCGTGCCTGCGGAAGAACGAGCACGTTGGTCGGTAGAAGATGAAACAGCCATCGTGGAGAGGCGGACCCTTGATTTCCGCAAAGGTGGGAACCGACGCCACATCCGTATTGTAACGGCCCGCTATCGTGGCACCCTGGAGGTCACAGATTCTGCGCTGCTCCGCTCCACTCTTACTCACGGCATAGGTCGTGCTCGTGGTTATGGTTGTGGTTTGATGACGTTGGCGGCAGTTTCTTAATGGCTACGCCACATGAGGTCCCTATCGCACGCCAGGCCTTGGCGCGCGTAGGGGACCGGATCAGTTTTCTTTACGCTGAACGCTGTGTAGTGAATCGTGATGGCAATTCGCTCACCATAATGGACCAACGGGGCATCGCTCATCTTCCAGCTACCCAAATCGCAGCTCTTCTTTTGGGGCCGGGGACAAAGATTACGTATGCTGCGATGGCCCTGC
The DNA here is from genome assembly GCF_001808885.1 of Corynebacterium sp. HMSC074E01. Classification (NCBI taxonomy): domain Bacteria; kingdom Bacillati; phylum Actinomycetota; class Actinomycetes; order Mycobacteriales; family Corynebacteriaceae; genus Corynebacterium; species Corynebacterium sp. HMSC074E01. The sequence continues at coordinate 450,800 of NZ_KV794854.1, read as the reverse complement.
TTGGCGACGCTGGCGTAAGCACCGTCTGGGTAGGAGAGCGCGGTGTGCGGTACTACGCGCACGGCCGGCCGCCAGCAAAATCAAGCCGCATGGCAGAAATCCAAGCGGAGGTAGTCACTCACCAACGAAAGAGATTGGATTGTGCGCGCCGCATGTACTCGATGCGGTTTCCTGGCGAAGATGTGTCAAGTCTGACTATGGCACAACTACGTGGTCGGGAAGGCGCGAGGATGAAGAAAGTGTACGAAGCGGAATCGAAACGGACCGGAGTTTATTGGAATCGTCGATCCTATGATCCGAATGACTTCGATTCATCGGATCCAATCAACCAGGCGCTTACCGCTGCGAGCGCAGCGCTCTATGGAGTAGCACATGCTGTTATCGCTGCACTAGGTTTCGTCCCGGCGCTAGGCGTTATTCACACGGGAACCGATCGATCCTTTGTTTATGACATCGCAGATCTATATAAGGCAGAAATTTCAATCCCGGCTGCATTCGACACTGTTGCTGCTGCCAAGGGAAGTCCATCGACGGAAGTCCGTCGGCATGTTCGCGATTATGTTGTTTCGCACAGGCTGATGCCTCGCATGGTAAAAGACTTGAAATCGTTGTTCGATATCCCTGATGACGAACTTGTGAGTGATGTTGAACTTATGTTGTGGAGTGAACTCGAGGTTATTGCCTCAGGCGTGAACTGGTCTGAAGAGGAGACACTTTCATGATCGTTCTCGTCGTTACAGCGTGCCCGGCTGGGCTCCGAGGTGATCTTTCCAAATGGTTGATTGAATTAACTCCTGGAGTGTTTGTAGGTCGTCCTTCAGCAAGAATTCGTGATTTGTTGTGGGAGCGAACAGTTGAACTATGTAAGGACGGAAGAGCGTTATTGGTTTATTCGGCAGCTAATGAACAAGGACTCGAGTTTAAGACTCACCGGCACCATTGGCAGCCAACAGACTTTGATGGAGTCACGCTCATGGTTCGTCCCTCTCCTGAACGGAAGACTGTGCAGAGCAGAACTGGATGGTCGCAGGCACGGCAGGTCCGGTCTGCATATCGTAAACAGAAGGGGAAGTAGAAAGAACTGGGCACAGCCTATCTCTTGCTGCTGAGAAGTCGTATGTAAACTGAGCTTACGGCTCGTTAATGCGCTGTTCAGCAAGGGTGCTCCCCGCGTAAGCGGGGATGAGCCC
>NZ_KV794854.1:449116-449510 GCF_001808885.1 Corynebacterium sp. HMSC074E01 | reverse complement strand
TGCTCCCCGCGTAAGCGGGGATGAGCCCTTGTGGACGCGGGCGACATACGCCTGGGCAACGTGCTCCCCGCGTAAGCGGGGATGAGCCGCAGCACGACCCATCAACTTCAGAACACGGTCAGTGCTCCCCGCGTAAGCGGGGATGAGCCCGATCCATCGCACCCGACATCGCCTCAATCGAGGTGCTCCCCGCGTAAGCGGGGATGAGCCTTCCGTTTGGGCAACAATCAGATCGCCCATTTTGTGCTCCCCGCGTAAGCGGGGATGAGCCCTTCTCGAACATTGGGAATCGTTTCTCGTCGATGTGCTCCCCGCGTAAGCGGGGATGAGCCGACTTTTGAGCTCCTGGTGGGGTGGTTGCCGTGGTGCTCCCCGCGTAAGCGGGGATGAGCCG
>NZ_KV794854.1:448689-449016 GCF_001808885.1 Corynebacterium sp. HMSC074E01 | reverse complement strand
TCCCCGCGTAAGCGGGGATGAGCCGTACCACCAGCAGTGGATGGATGAGGCACAACGGTGCTCCCCGCGTAAGCGGGGATGAGCCGTACCAGTAAGCTCCGCACTCTTCATACGACGAGTGCTCCCCGCGTAAGCGGGGATGAGCCGTAGACCGATCCATTTATGACATCTTGCCGGAGGTGCTCCCCGCGTAAGCGGGGATGAGCCGTCCTACTGGCCGCCAAACGAGGCGCCCAGCCTGTGCTCCCCGCGTAAGCGGGGATGAGCCCCCGTGTGGGGTGACTCGCGGAAAATCCGGGTAGTGCTCCCCGCGTAAGCGGGGATGAG
>NZ_KV794854.1:448383-448589 GCF_001808885.1 Corynebacterium sp. HMSC074E01 | reverse complement strand
GCTCCCCGCGTAAGCGGGGATGAGCCCCGTACTACCCCATTGCTCAGCTAACGGGCCCGGTGCTCCCCGCGTAAGCGGGGATGAGCCCCGTGGTAGACATCCACTGCTCCCCGTTGCCTAGTGCTCCCCGCGTAAGCGGGGATGAGCCCATGACGCCCCGCCGCCGCTAGTCGACCGTATCGTGCTCCCCGCGTAAGCGGGGATGA
>NZ_KV794854.1:447829-448283 GCF_001808885.1 Corynebacterium sp. HMSC074E01 | reverse complement strand
GTGCTCCCCGCGTAAGCGGGGATGAGCCCAACATCGAAACGACCATACGAGTAGAACGCCAGTGCTCCCCGCGTAAGCGGGGATGAGCCCCATCCACCTTCAACGACTGCGAATAGGTATCCGTGCTCCCCGCGTAAGCGGGGATGAGCCCATCTCACTAACCGAGTTAATGCCCCGCTTTGCGTGCTCCCCGCGTAAGCGGGGATGAGCCCCTCGGCGTGGATGCGGACATCAACGAGGTATCGTGCTCCCCGCGTAAGCGGGGATGAGCCCACGCCAAGGCGCTTCATCTCCTCACCAGTCAAGTGCTCCCCGCGTAAGCGGGGATGAGCCCGTGCCATGCTTAGCCTGCATCGCCAGGCCCTTGTGCTCCCCGCGTAAGCGGGGATGAGCCGATGTACGCGAAGACCAATGTGATCACCCACAAGTGCTCCCCGCGTAAGCGGGGATGAGC
>NZ_KV794854.1:447519-447729 GCF_001808885.1 Corynebacterium sp. HMSC074E01 | reverse complement strand
TGCTCCCCGCGTAAGCGGGGATGAGCCGCCGGGGGGCACGTACATCACATTCCCAGACGCGTGCTCCCCGCGTAAGCGGGGATGAGCCGTGGCCGGGCGAGGCCCAGCCCGCGCAAGAGGCGTGCTCCCCGCGTAAGCGGGGATGAGCCCGATTACCGATGTTCGAGAAGTTGCCTGTGAGCGTGCTCCCCGCGTAAGCGGGGATGAGCC
>NZ_KV794854.1:446900-447419 GCF_001808885.1 Corynebacterium sp. HMSC074E01 | reverse complement strand
AGTGCTCCCCGCGTAAGCGGGGATGAGCCGGGCTGGGGGTCGCCGGGTAGCCAGAGCCATGCGTGCTCCCCGCGTAAGCGGGGATGAGCCCGGTCCAGCAAGCTGAGCACCAAAGCGTGAGGCGTGCTCCCCGCGTAAGCGGGGATGAGCCCCAACAGACCGCGCCACTATAACGAGTTTCCGCAGTGCTCCCCGCGTAAGCGGGGATGAGCCCGTGGGGCCCGGCGATATGCCGCATCATGGAATGTGCTCCCCGCGTAAGCGGGGATGAGCCCGGGATAGCACCAGGGCTAGCCGTGTTCTCCTCGTGCTCCCCGCGTAGGCGGGGATGAGCCGAAAGCTCTGGAAGACCTCGGCCGTTCCGGGTGGCGCTCCCCGCGTAAGCGGGGATGAGCCCCTGTCCAAGGTTGACGGAAGCCTAGGCCCGGTAGTGCTCCCCGCGTAAGCGGGGATGAGCCCCAGCTCCTCAAGCAGAACGTCACCGTCCAGATCGTGCTCCCCGCGTAAGCGGGGATGAGC
>NZ_KV794854.1:395826-446800 GCF_001808885.1 Corynebacterium sp. HMSC074E01 | reverse complement strand
CGTGCTCCCCGCGTAAGCGGGGATGAGCCCTCCGGTATCCACTGGTTCGGTGTATTTGGAGCGGTGCTCCCCGCGTAAGTAGGTATGAATCGGACACGCGGGAGTTAGCCCCATCGAACAACCCTTATTGCCTACTTGTGTGGCCGAGAACTTGCTATCGTCCTTCGAGGGGTTCTTACTTCGGGCCGCTTTGCTTGGTTGCAGTCGGTGCGTGAACCGCTTCATTTACCCGTGCGGCGATGAAACTGGATGGAGTCGAGGATTAAAAGTGATGTGATCAGCTAAGGTCAGTATCTGTGATTCAGGACGTCGACCCGCTCATCCATTCCCTGTACCAGGTCTTTGACCTCATCGGTGTGGTGCTCAACGGCATCATTGGTGGCACGATTGCACGCCGTAGGGAATTCGACATTATCGGTTTCGTCTTTCTGGCGCTCTTTTCAGCGCTGGCGGGCGGCATGATTCGTGACATGCTGATCGCCAGCGGTCCGGCAGCGGCTATCTCTGATCCGCTGTATCTCACGCTGGCGTGTGTGGGCGCGCTCATTGCTTTTTTGACGGACCTGAAGGGCAAGGCCTGGGAAATCTTCCTCGAGCACGCGGATGCTGTCATCTTGGGTGTGTGGTGCACGACTGGATGTGTGAAGGCGCTGACCCATGGAATGCCGTTTATCGCCTGCGTATTCTTGGGAGTCTTGACCGCAGTGGGTGGCGGAATGGTGCGCGATGTTGCTTCCGGCCAGATTCCCTCGGTCTTTGGGGGAAGCCCGCTCTACGCCGTGCCGGCGGTGCTTACAGGAATCGTGATGGCATCCTTCGCGCACTTCGACAAGTTTGCCCTTGGTATGGTCATCTCGCCCTTCGTGGGCTTTGGCCTAGCGGTTATGGCGTATTGGCGCGGGTGGGTGCTTCCGCGCGCTGGTATTGCTCCCTTGAACTACACCGCGGCGCAGGTGGCGTCGATTGCGCGGAAAGCTGAAATTAGGGGATTTAGGCGCGGTCGTAAGAAAAGAAAACAAACACCGCCAAGCGCTGAATAATTGCAGTCCAGGCGGTGTTTGTGCTTGCTTCCCCACCAGGACTCGAACCTAGAATGACGGTACCAAAAACCGTAGTGTTGCCGATTACACCATGGGGAAACTGCGCACATATTATGAGCGCTGGAGGACATATTACATGACAGGTGTGGGCCAAACCTAAACAGGTGCCCGAGACTTTCGGGCGCGTGGTTAACGGCCGACTTTTAGCTGGTGCGGGCCATGTCCAGTGGGGGAGATACAGTAGAAGACATGGTTCGACAAAGGATGACCGGGCGTGAGCGCCGTGAGCAGTTGATCTCCATAGGACGTGCAGCCTTCGCAGAACGCGGCTTCGATGGCGCCAGCGTGGAGGACATTGCAGCACGCGCTGGTGTGTCCAAGCCGGTGGTCTATGAGCACTTCGGCGGCAAGGAAGGCCTCTATGCCGTCGTCATTGACCGCGAGCTCGTGGCTTTGGAAAAGGTCGTGACGGAATCGCTGCAGACGGGTTCTTGGCGCGAGCGCATCGAGCAGGGGGTCGTCGCCCTGCTGACCTATGTGGAGGAGGAGACCGATGGTTTCCTAATCCTCGTGCGTGACTCCAAGCCAGGGGCGGAGCGTAGCTTCTCCACGTTGTTGAATACGGCGGTAAATCAGATTGCGCATATCCTCGGTGAGGCCTTCGAACACCGTGGTCTCGACCCCGAGCTGTCGGTGCTCTACGGCCAAGCGCTCGTCGGCATTGTGGCCACCACTGCGCAGTGGTGGTTGGACGTGCGCGAGCCCTCGCGGGAGACCGTCGCAGCGCACATCGTCAACTTGTGCTGGAATGGTCTTTCCGGCATGGAAGCAGCACCGAAGTTGAAGGGAGCTAAGTAGGTGGCAACGCCGATGCTGGGCGGGCTGCTCAAGGTAGCCGCCTCAGATCCAAAACTTAAAGGCCTCGCCTCCCAAGTGGGGGAAGCCTCATTGCACATTACTGGCATTGACCAGGCGCGCCCGTGGGCCATCGGCACGCTGGCGCACCATGCGCCGGTGCTGGTGGTGACTGCCTCCGGGCGTGAGGCGGAGGATCTCACTGCGGAGCTGACGGCCATGCTGGGGGATAAGGTCGCTTATTTCCCGGCATGGGAGACGCTTCCGCATGAGAGGCTGTCGCCGGCGGCGGATATCGTCGGCAAGCGCGCGCGTGTGCTTGACCTGGTGGGGGCGGGCAAAGCCCAGGTCGTGGTGACCTCTGCCCGCGGGTACTGCCAGCCCATCCTGAGCAAGGTGGAGGGTCGCGCGCCCATCTTCCTGAAGGAAGAAGATGAGCACGAGCTTTCTCATATCCTGTCGGAGCTGGAGTTTCGCGCTTATAAGCACGTGGATATGGTGGCTAAGCGCGGTGAGTATGCCACGCGCGGCGGCATTCTCGATGTTTTCCCCACCACCTCTGATTACCCGGTGCGCGTCGAGTTTTGGGGTGATGAGATTACGGATATCCGTCAGTTTTCTGTGGCGGACCAGCGCGCAATCCCGGAGATCGAGGTCGGCGAGGTCGCTATCTATCCCGCCCGCGAGCTGCCGATCACCAATGAGGTAGCCGCACGCGCCCGCGAGCTGGCGCAGAAGTTTGGGGGCAACGCAGCGCTGGCAGAGCTTCTGACCAAGGTAGGGGAGCACATCCCGGCTGAAGGTATGGAAGCTGTGCTGGCCGTGCTTGCCGCCGAGCCCTTCGTCACCCTCCCCGAACTCCTTGCCCCGGGTACGCACGTGCTGCTTGTGGCGCCGGAGAAGATCCGCACCCGCATTGCGGATCTGGAATCCACCGATGCGGAGTTCTTGGCTGCTGGCTGGGAGGCCGCCGCGATGGGCGCGGATGGTCCGTTGGCGGCCGAGGGCCTGGATACCTCGGCGTCGAGTTATCGCTCCTATGAGTCCTTGGAGGCGACGTGCCGGAATATCGAGGCCCCGCTGTGGACTTTTGCGCCGCCGGGGATGTTTGCGGCGGCTGAATCGGAGACTCTGCCGCTGGACTTTGAGCCCGGACCTACCCCGCGCGGTGATATTCCAGAGATCGATGCCATGATGGCGCAGCTTCTGGCGCACACCACGGCCGGCGGGCGTGCCGCCTTTATTGCCCCTGCACAGGGCGCGATTAAGCGCATGGTGGAGCGCTTCGCGGAAAAGGGGATTCCCACGAAGGTGGCCACACCTGGCTGGGAGCCGAGCCCCGGCGAAGTCACTCTTTACCAGGCCTTGTCCCATGCTGGTCTGGTGTTCCCGAAGGTACGCAAGCTCAAGGACGCTGAAGCGCTGCCGCTGGTCGTCATCACGGAAACTGACCTGACGGGTAACCGTGTGGGCGATATTGCGGGGGCGAAGCGTCGCCCAGCAAAGCGCCGTAACCGCGTGGATCCTCTCGCACTCAAGCAGGGTGACTACGTGGTGCATGAGACTCATGGCATCGGCAAGTTCCTCAAGATGGCCGAGCGCACCGTTCAATCCGGTGACGAGACTTCGCGCCGCGAGTACATCGTGCTGGAGTATGCGGCGTCCAAGCGCGGCCAACCGGCCGACCAGCTGTGGGTGCCCATGGACTCGCTAGATTTGCTGAGCAAGTACACCGGCGGTGAGGCGCCGACGCTGTCCAAGATGGGCGGCTCGGACTGGAAGAACACCAAGAAGAAGGCTCGCGCCGCGGTGCGCGAGATCGCCGGTGAGCTGGTGGAACTCTATGCCAAGCGCCAGGCCGCACCCGGTCACCAGTTTGGCCCCGACACCCCGTGGCAGGCCGAGATGGAGGATAATTTCCCCTTCGTCGAGACCGAGGACCAAATGCTGGCCATCGACGCCGTCAAACAGGATATGGAATCCACGGTGCCGATGGACCGCGTGGTCGTCGGCGATGTGGGCTATGGCAAGACCGAGGTTGCGGTGCGCGCAGCCTTCAAGGCCGTACAGGACGGCAAGCAGGTCGCGGTCCTCGTGCCCACCACTTTGCTGGCCCAGCAGCACACCGATACTTTCCGCGAACGCATGCAGGGATTCCCGGTGGATATCGAGGTGCTTTCGCGCTTTACCTCGACCAAGGAATCCAAGGAGATTCTGGCTGGTTTGGCGGATGGTTCCGTGGACATCGTCATCGGTACCCACCGTTTGTTGCAGACTGGCGTGCAGTGGAAGAACCTGGGCCTCATCGTGGTGGATGAGGAGCAGCGTTTCGGTGTGGAGCACAAGGAGCACATCAAGGCACTGAAGGCCAGCGTGGACGTGCTCACCATGTCCGCGACGCCGATTCCGCGCACCTTGGAGATGTCCATGGCGGGCATCCGCGAGATGTCCACCATCCTGACCCCGCCGGAAGACCGTCACCCGGTCCTGACCTATGTGGGTGCGTATGAGGATAAGCAAGTGGCCGCGGCCATCCGCCGTGAGCTGCTGCGCGACGGCCAGGTCTTCTTCATTCACAACAAAGTCGCTGACATCGAGAAGAAGGCCCGCGAACTGCGGGACCTAGTGCCGGAGGCGCGCATTGTCGTCGCGCACGGCCAGATGAACGAGGACGTGCTTGAGCGCACCGTCCAGGGTTTCTGGGACCGCGAATTCGACGTCCTGGTGTGTACCACCATCGTGGAAACCGGCCTGGATATTGCTAATGCGAATACCCTCATCGTGGAGAACGCCCACCACATGGGCCTGTCCCAGCTGCACCAGCTGCGTGGGCGCGTGGGCCGCTCCCGCGAGCGCGGCTATGCCTACTTCCTGTACCCGAAGGGCGCCACGCTGACGGAAACCTCCTATGACCGCCTGGCCACCATCGCCCAGAACAACGATCTGGGTGCGGGTATGGCCGTGGCCATGAAGGACCTTGAGATGCGCGGTGCTGGCAACGTGCTGGGTGCTGAGCAATCGGGCCACATCGCCGGTGTGGGCTTTGACCTCTACGTGCGTCTTGTCGGTGAGGCAGTGGAGACCTTCAAGGCGCTCGCGCGTGGTGAGACCCCCGTGGTCACGGACGAAGGGCCAAAGGAAATCCGCATCGACCTGCCGGTGGATGCTCATATCCCGGAGTCCTACATCAACTCCGAACGCCTCCGCCTGGAGGTTTACCGCAAGCTCGCAGCTTCCAAGGAGAATGCGGATCTGGCACACGTGGTGGAGGAAATGCAGGACCGCTATGGCCCTGTTCCGGAGCCGGTGGAGCGTCTTCTCGCAGTGGCCCGCCTGCGCCACCAGGCCCGCCGGGCCGGGGTCAGCGATATTACGGTGCAGGGCACGCGCATTAAGGTCCACCCGGTGGAATTGGCGGATTCGAAACAGGTACGCCTCAAGCGCCTCTTCCCGGGCTCGAATTACCGCGCGGCGGCCAAGGCCATCCAGCTCAACTTCCCCAAGGCTGGCCGCAATGTCACTGACCCCAAGCTGCGAGACATTGAACTCCTGCAGTGGATGGCGGATTTCTTGGCGTCGATGTTCGAACTCGAGCGCGTCGACGTCAGCGGTGCTAAGACTAAAAAGAACGTCATTAGCGTAGGAGAAAAATAATGGACGCCTCGAACAACCACATTGGGCCTAGTAGAGCTAATCCCCGAATCATCATGATGGTGGTGTGGATGTTCGCGGCGTTGTTCAGTATCCCCGTCTCCCTGGTTATCAAGTTCAGCGGTGAGAACGGTGGCTGGCTCACCTTCATTTTGGTGATGTTTGGGATCTTCCTGGTTGGCTTTTGGGTGTTTCTCGGGTTGCTCCCGCTGTTCATCCGCAGTGATTACGCAAGCCGCTTGGAGTGGGCATGGGCATCGATGGCCCTAGCGTTCATCGGCTTTATCGTGGGCAACGCCAACCTGCCGGACTTTGGGGACATCGGACCAGCCACCGTGCCGACGTGGTGGTTTGGCAACGAGGAAGCGGCCTCTATTACTGGTGGCATCTTCCTCGTCGTCAGCGCCATTGGTCATGTGCTGTGGCTAGTGAGCTGCATCGCGTATGCGGTGTTATCGCACCGCTCGGCGCCCGAGGCCTTCTAGAGCACCAACCGGCCGGTGCCCAAGCCCCACACCGCGGCCACCGCGCCGATAATCACCAGAGCAACCACGAACCACTCAAAAGTGTTGAACACGCGTTCCTTCTTGTACAGGCGGGTGGCCACGTAAGGAATCATGCTGGGGACCACGGCCAGTGCGCCAAGCAGCACGTAGACTGGGTCGGCGGCGTAAATGAGCCAGAGGGAATAAATGAAGGCGACGAGCCCGATGAAGAGATGGCGCCGGTTCTCGCGACGGCTCACCTCTGGGCCCGAGATGTCGAAACGCACCCCGGCATGCGGGTGCGTTAGTCCCTTGCCGCGCACGGCCAAAAGAACCAGGTACAGCGAGGAGAAGATGTAGGGCAGCAGGTACATGATGGTGGCCAGCTGCACCATGGCGTTGTAAGAGGTCTCGTTGAGGAAAAAGACGATGACGAAGAGCTGAATCGTCAGCGTGGAAATCAGCTGCGCTACCCACGGCGCGCCGGCGATGTTCACGGTGCCGATCTTGCGGGGGAGAAGACCATCGACGGCCATCATGACGATCGGCTCCGCGCACAGCATCTGCCAGGACACGTAGGCGCCGAGCACGGAAAGGCACAGGCCGAGGGAGATGAGCGCGCCACCCCATTTACCCACGGCGGCGGTGAGCACGGAGGCCATCGAGTTATCCGGCAGTGCTGCAAGCTCTTCCTGTGTGAGTACGCCGAAGCTCAGCGTGGACACGGAGACCAGCAGTGCCAAAACGCTGATGAAGCCGATGACGGTGGCGCGACCGACGTCGGAACGGGTGCGCGCCTGCTTCGAATACACGGATGCGCCCTCCACGCCGATGAAGACCCACACGGTAAAGAGCATGATGCCCTGGACCTGTTCGAAGAGGGACTTGTCGGAAGCCTTGCCCCAGATATCCAGGGTGAACTTATCCCAGCTAAAGCCTACGAAAGCGAGGATGACGATGAAGGCCAGGATGGGCACAATCTTGGCGACGGACGTCACCATGTTCATGATGGCTGCTTGCTTAATACCGCGGGCAAGCACGGCAAAAATACCCCAGGACAGCAACGACACCGCAATGGCGGAAACCCAGCGGTGGTCGGCGTCAAAGAAAGGGACGTAGTGGCCGATGGTGTTGAAAAACAGGGTGGCGTAGCCCACCTGCGCCATCACGGAGCCGAGCCAGTAGCCCCAACCAGAGGTAAAGCCGATGAAATCACCCAAGCCGGCACGGACATAGGAGTACACGCCGGAGTCGAGGTGTGGCTTGCGGTGAGCCAGGATCTGGAAAACGAAGGCGACAGAGAGCATGCCCACGCCAGCAATGAGCCAGCCGATGAGCATGGCGCCGGGGCCGGCCACGGAGGCGATGTTCTGCGGTAGAGAGAAGATTCCGGCGCCCACCGTGGAACCGATGATGAGCGCGACGAGCGTCCACAGCGTCACGGAGTGCGTGCGCGGCGATTCGGTGAGATTGGAAGTGGTCATTGGTTAAAAATACCCCTTTAGGCGGGCTTTTGTGCAACTGCAGCGAAAGTTCATGGAGGCTGGGACCTATACTCGTTGCTTATGACTGTCCTGTTGTTAGATCCGCGCTGGCCCACCCTAATACCCATGGAGGCCGTTGGAAAACTGCAGGGACCTGTTGTTTTTACCGATGAAGTACCAGTGAAGGTTCGCTGGGACTTCGACCAGTTATTGTGCGGGGAGGATCCTGCGGGCCACGGTGTTGTGGTGAGCACAGATCCTTCTCATCCGCAGGTGCGCGCGCTTATCGACGCCCACGCGGAGCTCATCCTGGCCCCCTCCTTGGAGGAGCCGATGTGGCAAGCGCGCGAGGTGATGACGCGAGCGCGGCGCATGGGGGAGTGGGAGCGCGAACAAACCCACGAGACTCTGCTGCGGTATCTGGAGGAAGAGTCTGCGGAGTTTGCCGAGGCGGTGCGGGAGCACGCTTCGGATGCTGAGCTGCTCAAGGAATTGGGCGATATCTTCCTGCAGATCCTCTTCCACGCCGAAATCGCGGCACGCCGTGGGGCCTTCAACCTTGATGATGTTGCGATGTCTTTCGTCAATAAAATGCGCTCCCGCGCGCCCTACCTTTTTGATGGCTCAGAGGACATCGTGGGGGTAGAGGAGCAGGAGCGCCTGTGGGCCGAAGGTAAGGCCCGAGAAAAGAAGGACTAGCCCTTCTGGATCATGGAGGACAGCAGGGGAGCATAGTCAGCGATCTTGGAGGATAGACCCGTGCCGCCGGTGGCGATGGTGTCTTCCTTGACAATCTTGCACTCGAGGGCGCGGTCAGCGGTCTGGCCGGCGTACTTCACAGCGGCGAAAGCCAGCGGACCAAGCTCCTTGGAGTTGCCCAGTGCAGTGAGGTTTTTCGAAAGCTGGTTGCGGGTGGTGTCCGGAGTTAGGAGCTCGCCTTCGGTGCTGCGATCGATAAGCGTGAGGGTGCTGCGCAGGGTGTTGCAGTCAGCCGACTGGATGCCCTGGGAAAGGAAGCCGCCCAGTTCAGTGAGGGAAGCGGCAGAGGCGGTGGCGGGTGCGATGGCGCCTAGGGCGACGACGGCAGAAGTAGTGGCGAGGATACGACGGATGGGCATGGAACTCCTTGAATAAGGGAAAGCACGTTTCTGGAACGGACGGTGGTAGAACGTGGAGCACCAGCGGGGCCTCGGCTCTCTGTTCAAGGCTGGAGTGTAGCGCAGAATGTTACGCATGGGAACATTGTGACATAACTTCTGCTTCGCACTTTCCTAAGACTGGTCTATGCAGTCGCCTCGTTGCGCCCTCTGTGTCGCTCGACCCCCTTCCTGCAACGGGCTGTAGTATTCACCTTTATGACGCAGGGGCTTAGGAGGATCGGGGGCTGTGGCCTTGGCATTGTCTTGGCTATCATTCTGATCATTTCCCTGGTGGCCTGGAGCCTTTCCTTCCTAGATAGGCCATCCCCGTTCCGGCAGCTTTCCCCCGTCCCAGAGGATCTACCTCCCGTGGGTGGGGCAGAAGTGCCCAATATTGATGTCGAAGGTCCGGGGCGCACGGCGGATAAATTGACGTGGTGGTCCGACCAGCTTGCTGATGCCACCAGCATCCCCGATCAGGCCTTGCGGGCCTATGGCAATGCGGAGTTGATTGCGCGGGAGTCCTGGCCGAACTGTAATTTGCGCTGGAATACCCTTGCGGGGATCGGCTGGGTTGAAAGCCGTCACGGGACCTATAACGGCAATCTCTTTCACCGTTCTTCACTCGATGAGAACGGCTACCCCGACCCACCCATCGTGGGTATACCTCTCGATGGTACGAATAACACCACCATGGTTCCGGATAGTGACGGAGGCGTGATTGACGGCGATACCGAGTTTGATCGCGCCGTCGGGCCGATGCAGTTTATCGCTTCTTCTTGGGAGCATTTAGGTCGTGATGCCAATGGCGATGGGGTGGCTGATCCCAACCAGATCGACGATGCTGCGCTAGGTGCCGCCGCATTGTTGTGTTTTGGAGATAGGGACCTTTCCACGCCGGAAGGCTGGCGCTCAGCTGTCCTTAACTACAACCAATCAGAGGACTACCTGCGTAAAGTGGCGGCAGCGGCGAACTCCTACGCCATTGAACAGTCTGCGACGTCCTAGTCCCTTCCTAGATCTTTGTCACGTTGTCCGTTTAAGCCCGACACGTTCCGAAGTTTTCTGGAACAATTGGCTGCAGGTGGTTTGGGAGCACCTCCCAGAACACAAACCAAGATCAATTTGGCTCTATAGGAGTGAAAGCAGTATGGCTGACATCATCCACGTAATGGCACGCGAAATTCTTGATTCCCGCGGCAACCCCACCGTTGAGGCTGAAGTCTTCCTCGACGATGGCGCACGCGGTGTCGCCGGCGTTCCGTCTGGCGCTTCCACCGGTGTTCACGAGGCTCACGAGTTGCGCGACGGTGGTGACCGCTACTTGGGCAAGGGCGTTCTTAAGGCCGTTGAGAACGTCAACGAAGAGATCGCTGATGAACTTGCCGGCTTCGAGGCCGATGACCAGCGCCTCATTGACCAGGCCCTGATCAAGCTGGACGGCACTGAGAACAAGTCCCGCCTTGGCGCCAACGCCATCCTGGGCGTTTCCATCGCAGCCGCTAAGGCCGCTGCCGAGTCCGCTGGCCTGCCGCTCTACCGTTACGTCGGTGGCCCGAACGCTCATGTCCTGCCCGTTCCGATGATGAACATTGTTAACGGTGGTGCCCACGCTGACTCTGGCGTTGACGTTCAAGAGTTCATGATTGCGCCGATCGGTGCGGAGTCCTTCTCCGAGGCGCTGCGTATCGGCGCAGAGGTCTACCACGCACTGAAGTCCGTTATTAAGTCCAAGGGCCTGTCCACCGGCCTCGGTGACGAGGGCGGCTTCGCTCCGGAGGCTGAGTCCACCAAGGCTGCTCTGGATCTCATCATTGAGGCCATCAAGAAGGCAGGCTTCGAGCCGGGCAAGGACGTCGCTCTGGCGCTCGACGTTGCTTCCTCCGAGTTCTTCAAGGACGGCAAGTACCACTTCGAGGGCGGCGAGCACACTGCTGAGGAGATGGCCAAGGTCTACGAGGAGCTCGTTGCTAAGTACCCGATCGTGTCCATTGAGGACCCGCTGCAGGAGGATGATTGGGAGGGCTACACCAAGCTCACCGCGGCTATCGGTGACAAGGTTCAGATCGTCGGCGATGACTTCTTCGTCACCAACCCGGCCCGCCTCCAGGAGGGCATCGACAAGAAGGCTGCCAACGCTCTGCTGGTCAAGGTCAACCAGATTGGTACCCTGACCGAGACCTTTGACGCCGTCGAGCTGGCTCACCGCAACGGTTACCGCACCATGATGTCCCACCGCTCCGGTGAGACCGAGGACACCACCATTGCTGACCTCGCAGTCGCCCTGAACTGTGGCCAGATCAAGACCGGTGCTCCGGCCCGCTCTGAGCGCGTGGCCAAGTACAATCAGCTGCTGCGTATTGAGCAGGAGCTGGGCGATGCCGCTGTTTACGCCGGCCGCTCCGCATTCCCGCGCTTCCAGGGTTAAGTTCGCCCGCTAGCTTCTAGTGGCAGTCTTCTCGGACTGCTCGCTGAGCTAGTGTTAATCCAGAAGGTGTCACAGGAAGCTGTGGCACCTTTTGCGTTGGGAGGGCAGCCGTAGAGGTCAACCTGACGCAGCGCACGTGCCGGAACGGACTCTGAACTTCTGTGACAGGTGTTATTTCTGAGACACGACGCGCGCCGCACGGCACTGGGGCCGGTCCGGGATACAATGGCTTCCCGATGGCACGCACTATTTCTCCCCGCACGAAGCGCCGGAACACCGTTCCGGTACACACGCGTGCCCGCGACGCGCAGCGCACCAAGCGGAAGAAGACCCCGGTCCAGCCTAAGGGCCTGGACATTCTGGGCGTCGGCGTGATTATTGCCGTTGTTCTCGTAGTTTTGCTATCCATTGCTGTTCCGCTGCGCAACTATTACCACGGCCAATCAGAAATTGCTCGCCTAGAAAGCTCTATTGCTGCCAAGCAGGCCCACAAGGATGATCTCCTCACCGAGATTGATAAATACAACTCGGAGGAGTACGTCAAGCAAGAGGCACGTCGCCGCTTCGGTGTCATGGATGAAGGCGAGATGGCCTTTCGCATCATGGATCCGCGCATGGACTCTGGTGACACGGTGACCTCAGAGCGTCGTGAAGAAGCCGATGACCGCGAGTGGTACACGGTTTTGTGGGATTCGGTATCGGAAGAAGCCGAAAACCTACCGGAAACACCTGCTGAATAGGACTCATCCATATCTCCATGTCACAATGGTTCCTATGACCGTGACCGATGCTGACCTTGAAGTCGTCCGCGAACAGTTGGGCCGCAACCCGCGCGGCGTCGTGGACATTGCTTACCGCACTCCGGACGGAGCCCCGGCGGTGATTAAGACCGCGCCTAAGCTTCCCGACGGCACCCCGTTTCCCACCCTTTATTACCTCACCGACCCGCGCTTGACCGCCGAAGCATCGCGCCTTGAGGTTGCCCATGTCATGAAATGGATGGAGCAGCGCCTTGCAGAGGATGAGGACCTGCAGAAGGATTACCAAGCCGCGCATGAACACTACCTGACAACCCGCAACGCCATGGAAGACCTCGGTACTGGCTTTTCCGGTGGTGGCATGCCTGAGCGCGTGAAGTGCCTTCACGTTCTCATCGCCTATGCCCTGGCGGAGGGGCCGGGCCGCGTACGTTTCGGCACCGAAGCCGTAGCGATGGCCGCAGAACACGGTAAACTTCGAGGAAGTGCCATCCCAGAGGATTGGCCCACCGTGGGGGACCTGGGCATTGATATGGCCCAGTTCGATTTTTCTAACGCCGGTTAAGAGAAAGGCTAGCCTTATGACACGCGTCGCTGCTGTCGACTGCGGAACCAACTCCATCCGTCTGCTTATCAGTGAGATTCAGGAAGATGGAAAGATCCGCGATATCTCCCGCACGATGGAGATTGTTCGTCTCGGGCAGGGCGTCGACGCCACCGGCGAGTTTGAACCAGAGGCCCTTGCGCGGACCCGCGCGGCGCTTGAGGACTACGTCAAGCAGATGAAGTTTGAGAAGGTCGAGCGTGTACGGATGGTGGCCACCTCAGCCACCCGCGATGCAAAGAATCACCGCGAGTTCTTTGACATGACTGAAGAACTGCTCGGTCAAGTTCAGCCTGGTGCTCGTGCGGAGGTTATTTCCGGCGAAGAGGAAGCGCTGCTGTCCTTTACCGGCGCGGTGGGGGACCTGCATTCTGAGGAGGGCCCGTACTGCGTTATCGATTTGGGTGGTGGTTCGACGGAGTTCGTCGTTGGCACCATCGACGGTGAGATTCTCGGCTCCCACTCGGCACAAATGGGCTGTGTGCGACTTACTGAGCGCATCATGCGCAATGATCCACCCACCGAAGCAGAAATTGAGATCGCTACGGATTACGTGGCTGAGCGCATGGCTGAAGTTGAGAAGATCGTTCCTATCGATAAAGCCCTGACCTTCGTTGGCTGCGCCGGTACGTTTACGACTCTGTCGGCACTGGCCCAAGGGATGGAACGCTACGATGCCGATTCCATTCATGGCTCCGAGCTGCGTTTCGACGCTCTACGGGTGCTCACCCGACAGATGATCGGTCTGCCTTCGGATGTTCGCGCTCTCAATCCCGTTATCCACCCGGGACGCGCGGATGTCATCGGCGGTGGATGCGTGGCAGTCGAGGGCATCATGACGATGATTGAACGCAATAGTGAGGCGCGTTCCTTCTTCATCAGTGAGAAGGACATCCTCGATGGCATCATTACTGGCCTTGCAGCAAAACTAGCGGGCTAAGGCCTGGAGGTTGCGCAGAAGCCGACCCTATTTTCAGCTCATGACTATCCGTGCCCTAAGATAAGTGGGCACGGTTTGGCCCCCATAGCCCAATCGGCAGAGGCAGTCGACTTAAAATCGATTCAGTGTGGGTTCGAGTCCCACTGGGGGCACCACTGGGGTGCCATGACCAGCGGAAACGCTGGTTTAATCAACCAGTCGTTGCGGGTGAGGGGCACTGCTTGACGACGAGTCCCTATTAAACGGGGATAATTTTGCGAATTTTGAGATTTTTGGGAACTTCCTAGCAATGGGGAGCGTTGATCCTAGTGAAGTGAAAGACAAGGCGGCCCCGAGTGGCCGCATTTTAGAGAACGACTGTGAAAGGAATCGGGATTCGCGTGCGTTCTAGCAACCCCGTCATGAGTTCCCTCTCGTCCAGCCAAAGCCAGACCCAGGTCAACCCCTACGGTCAGAGCGACAATCCGTTCAACCAGGGAAGCCGTAGCGCCGATCGTCCGCTGACGGTTGATGATGTCGTGACCAAGACTGGTATTACTCTTGGCGTCATTATTGTTATGGCTGTGCTCAACTTTGCCATCGGCGAGTTGGTTAACCCGGGCATTGCGATGATCCTGACCCTGGTTGGTGCGCTAGGCGGTTTTATTACTGTCCTCGTCTCAACGTTTGGAAAGAAGTTTGGCTCTGCTGCGGTGACGTTGATCTACGCCGTGTTTGAGGGCCTTTTCGTGGGCGGATTCTCGCTCATGTTCGCCGGCGTTTCCTTCGGCAACTCCGATGGCATGGCGCTCATTGGGCAGGCCATCATGGGCACTGTCGGTGTGTTTATCGGCATGCTGATGGTCTACAAGACCGGTGCGGTCAAGGTCACCCCGAAGTTCAACAAGATCATGTTTGGCCTTATTGCTGGTGTGGCAGTGTTGGCGCTGGGTAACATGCTGGGTGCTATTTTCTTCGGTTTCAATCCGCTGCGTGACGGCGGCATGCTCGCCATCATCTTCTCCCTTGTCTGCATCGTCTTGGCCTCGCTGTCCTTCATGACGGACTTCGACCAAGCTGATCGACTTATCCGTCAGGGCGCTCCGGCTCAGTACGCTTGGGGTATCGCTCTTGGTCTGGCTGTGACCTTGGTCTGGCTCTACACCGAGATTCTTCGTCTGCTGAGCTACTTCAGGGACTAATTGGTCTCATAGCGCTGTTGCGAACCGGCGGTCGGCATCACAAACTTTGGTGATGTCGGCCGTCGGTTTCTTTTGTGAGCGGAGAACCTCCTATTGGACACAGCGCAGGCTATAGGCGGAGCGTTCTCTCTGTCACCTCAGGGCTAAACCGTCGGAGCTAGCCAGTAGTTAGCACGAATGTTCCTGGAGTCCCACGCGTGATTGTGTATCAATTCCGGTCGGTGAGATAGTCATCTTCCCCGCACGACGTGGATGAGCACACACTTAGTTATGCTTGTGAAGCCAAAGGTTCTCTTGATGGTTATGGGCAAAATGTTCGATTTATGGAAGGTTGAAAGCCGGAAGTCGGGGGACGAGTGGGTCATTGCTAGTCCTTCGGTATTGATGTGACTGCTGCTAAGCCGCAGTAATGCGTTGCTATGCCGTTGTCATTCTCTTGTAGGTCGGCTGAACTAGCTGGGCTTTTAAGTGGAGCTTGAGGTGTTGTTGAGTGGGATCATGTGAGGTGGTTGGCTTTCTGCTTTTCTACTGGAAAAACGACACCCGGAAGTTAACAGTGTTGTAATTAGGGGACCCCCATTTGGTTATAATCGGCAGCTCGGTCACATGTAGCTCCCTGCCGGCATCCAAGTTTCTTGCAGGCTACGACCAGCGATTATTTATAAAAGTGCTATTAATGGCGTCTAATAATTGACCTGTCTGGAAATATTGCGTGAAGCTTATTTGGGTCTGACGCGACATCTTGATAGTTCTCGTGCATTCTGGTCGCAGAAGCCGCTCGAAGCTATCAGCTTCAGTGAGGGGCTTCTGACAGTCAGGAAAGTTGGTTGAAGGGAAACCATGAAGCGAATCGGGGGCCTAGTGCTGGTGGCGGTTTGTATCGGGGTGCTGTCAAACTGCGCATCTCCGCTAGGTCTAGGTGCTCGCGACCATGGTGATAATCCGGGGGACTTTCACAATTTTCCTGGCGATAGCACCGGCGGTGGCTCAGGGGACTCGGGGGTCGCTGATGCCACCGCCACGAGGTCGCGAGAGGCTCAGGCTTCACGCGACGAGCCTCGTGCGGGAGGTGGGGTTCTGCCGCCACGTGGTGAGTTTGATCGTACGGTGCCTGGATTTCAAGTGTTTGATCCATGTACCACGGAGTCTCAAGCAGTGTTTGAAGACTTGGGTTTGGTGTCTACTGGTTCGGTTAAACGCGAAACTGGATATCGGGCTTGTCAGTTTGAGGCGCTGGATCAGGATGGAAGTAAAGCAAGCGTGACTGTGGTATCAAGGGATTCCACTATCTCTGAGGTTCGCTCAGCGTTCCCTGACGGGGTGGAGGCGACTGAAGAAGAAGCCAAATCAATCTACCTTGTTGAGGAATCGTTTATAACGAACGCGACCTGCACTGGGTATGTGGAGACTGTACAGGGGACGCTCTCAATCTCTTGGACGAACTTGTCCGACGCTATTTCGATAGTAGATAACTGTAAAAACGTTGAAAGGTTAGCAAGCGCCGCTATCTAGTTGGATGGGGCTCGGGGTAAGCGATGATTATTAATCAAGAGAATTTAAATCAGCAAGTCGACGCAATTAACAATCTGGGCCAAAATCTATCTCTGGCCACGCAAAGGGTGCATAGTCCTCTAGATGGAGGCTTCTCCACGGTTACCGGCCTAAGTGAAGTTGGTGCAATTCACCAGCGCGTGCTGGCTACGGATCCGGGGTCGGCGCGTAATTCTTTGGAGGGGTTTAGGGGACAGGTATCTTGGCTCGGGGAGGCACTTCAAACTGAATTAGCAAGCTTCGAATCGCAAGACGAACTCACCAGCCGGGGGCTGGATGTCGCTGATGCTGGCGGGGGAGGCGGGGCGTCGTCGATGCCGATAGTGTCACAACCAGACCCGGGCTACTGTCCGTTTGGGTTTACTGTTCCAATCGTGGATCCCGGCGCATCCATTATGGGCCTGGCATCGAATTTGTTCAGCACTCGCTTCTGGGACGTTTCGGAAGCCAACGCACGGTGGGGAGCGCTGAGTGGGGAAGTCGCCGATATCGTCGCTGGACTTGAGCGCTCAGCCGCGTCCTTGGAATCGGAGAATGACAGCGAAGCTACTACTCGTGCGGCCCACAAGATTCGTGAGGTCGCGCAGGCAGGAACACACTTCATCGCTAATGCAAATGTTATGCAGCAGAAGCTATTTGGCTTCCAAGCGCAGCTAGTGAACGTTCAACCCGAAGCCATTGCCCTGGCATTCGAGGTGGCCGCGATTCCAGATCCTGTTGCACGCGCAGCCGCTGAAAAAGCAGCATTGACCTATATGCAGGGTGTTCTGCAGCAGCAAGTGATTTCGGCTATGCCGTATCAGCATGCACTCATGGATGCGGCACCACCCAGTGGCGGTGGGGATACAAGCACTCATTTTGGGGCCGTCGCGGGCGACGGAAACCGGTACAACACAGATGGGGTTGCCTGGCCCCAAAAGATTGCTGAAGCAATACAGAGTGGCGCTGTGGGGCCTGGGTCTTTTGACGTCGCAAACGGCCAGATCCAAGGGCTTGGTGGCGTCGGGATGGGCGCTGAGGACATCGCGAAGTTTCATGGAGAATTGCAGAACCGTGGGCGCGATATTCTTAGCGACCTTGGCTTTGGTGAGGCGCTGGCGCCCATCGATGCAGCCGGGGTAAACACGTCGGCCGCTAGTGCGGGAGTCGGGGCTCTTAACCCGGTTCACGGCACGATGACAGGAGCCACGACTGCCCCGGGCGGTGCGCCCTATGCGGCAGGTGGTCTCAACGGATTGGGATCAGTCGGTCTCGCTGATGGACGTGGCAACCAGCTTCCCGGAGGAATTGCGGGACTCAATGGTCGTTTGCCGGAGGCATCAGCGAATCCAACCACATCTGCAGCGGGCTTGGGCGGCTTGAATTCTTCCTTCGGCGGGCCGCAGACCGGAACGCATCCGGTACTCGGTGGCCTTCCAGGGGCCGTAACAGGGGCTGGTCAGCAGAGGGAGGGGCGGGCGTCGCTAAGCGGCAGTGGCCTCCTAGGCGGTAGTGCAGGCAGTGGTGCGGTTGGTGTGGGTGGCATGGGCGGCGTGGCCGGTCCTGGTGGCGCTGGTGCCGGTGGCAGCGCCGGTGGTGTCGTGGGCGCTGCCGGCGGAGCGCACGGCGCGAAGTCGGGTGTTAGCAATGCCCGTGGTGCAGGGATGCGCATGATGCCCCTGATGGGCGGAATGGCACGCGGGAGCGATGGTGAGCGTCGGATCAAATCCGTCACGACGCAGGTGGAGCGCGACCCCAACCGCCGTGACCTGCTCGGCGAAGCGCCTGCGGTGCTGCCGGGAGTCATTGGGGATTGGGCCCGCGAAGAAAACTAGGGGTATGTGGTTGAGGGTGATTGCCCTCAAAACGCTGAAAGCGGCACCCGAATATTCGGGTTGCCGCTTTCGCTTCAAGTTTCCGCAGAGCCTACTGCTGAACCGGGGCAGTGGTGTATCCGGCCGGAGCAACCTCGGTGCCAGCAACTCCAGTCTCAGCAACCTCGGTCTCAGCCGCTGCTTCGGAGGATGCGGCGGCACCAGAGCCGGGGGCCTCACCAGTGAAGGTGGCGCCGGTGTCTACCTTCTCAGTGGAATCCTGTTGGTTCGGAGGGTGGCAGGCAGCGAGGGTGAGGCCAGCGGAGAAAACCAAACCAGCGGCGGCGAAACGAGTGAACTTCTTCATGGGGATAAAACTCTTTCTCAGAAAAACGGTGACCTAAGAGCAGTATAAATTAGGACTTGCGCGGAGTTGCGGCCTTTGCGGAATCATAAGGCGCAGCGGAGACTACGGTCACCGACAAGGTCTTGCCGTTCGGCGCGGTGTACTCGCGGGTCTCGCCTTCGGCGGCGCCCAGAAGGGCAGCGCCCAGCGGGGACTGCTCAGAGTAGGTTTCGAGATCCTTATTGTCGGAAGCAGCAGCACGGGTACCAATGAGGAAGGTCTCGCGGTCCTCCTCGTCACCGTTGTAGTAAACGTGGACAACCGAACCGATGTGGGCAACGCCCTCCTGGACGGCGGTGCGCTCGGTGGTGGAGTTAGCCAGAACCTCGGAGATCTGCTTGATGCGGGCCTCTTCCTGGTCCTGCATCTCGCGGGCGGCGTCGTAACCCGCGTTCTCCTTAAGGTCACCCTCCTCGCGGCGCTCATTAATTTCCGCGGCGACGACCGGGCGGTGGTCGATCAGGGCCTGCAGCTCGGCCTCGAGCTTGGCCTTGGTTTCCGGGGTGATGTATTGCTTCTGCTGCTCAGCCATAGTGCAACCTTCCGTATACGGTTTCTAATGATCACTTTTATTTCTCAAAGAACGGGCGTAAAAGTGCAGGTGGCGCAGCCCATTCAGAACGCTCAACATACTAGCACAGCTGGGCTTTTAGTTGTCGGTTGCCTCACCCGCTGTATCCATAGTGTTGGTATCGAGATAAGAAGGAATATTTCCAGAACAGCCGTAGACGCCACCGGCGACAGCCGGGTGATTGGTGGGGATGTCCACTGCGACGCGCTGGGCAGACTCGCCGCCGGCCGGCACAGCAAATTCGCGGCGGCCGACCTCCGCTTTGGAGTAGTCAAAAGCCTGCACGATGCAATAAGCAGGTTCTTCAACGCGGTTGCGCGTGATGTCTACCCAAATGCGCATGGAGTCATCGGAGAGAATCTCGTGGGTGACATAGGATATATCTGCGTTGACCTTCTGCTGGCCGCGGAAGTACTGGACGCCAAAGATGATGGCCGCGACGAGCATCCCCAAAAACGCCAATACCAGTGCCCGGTTGGTCCACGAGCCTCCCTTGAGCGGAGAGCTGTTCGTGGAGCCGTAGCGAGACTGTGAACGTGAGGAGCGAGAAGCAGGTTGGGCGTCAGACATGAGTTTGATTCTATCCAACGGTCGCCGCGAAGTTAGTATCCACTAGACTGGGCGTCTGTTTAAAGAAGCAATGTAGGGAGATGTAGCACCCAGTGAGTACGAAGCGCCTTTTGGCTATTCACGCGCACCCTGACGACGAATCCTCGAAGGGTGCGGCGACAACCGCGAAGTATGCTGCGGAAGGGGCGGAGGTCCTCGTCGTCACCTGCACCGGTGGTGAGCGTGGGGATATTATCAACCCAGCCATGGACCGCCCTGGTGTCCTTGAGAACATGGGCAGTATTCGTCGAGAGGAAATGGCGGAAGCGGCCGCGGCTTTGGGCGTGCAACACCGCTGGCTTGGGCACGTGGACTCGGGCCTTCCCGGAAACCCACTCGCACCTAATATTAAGGACCTGCTTCCTGAGGGCTGCTTTGCTCTCAAGGAAGATGATGAGGTAGCCCAAGAGCTGGTGGAGATTATCCGTGAGTTCCGCCCTCACGTCATCATTACTTATGACGAGAACGGCGGCTACCCGCACCCGGATCATCTCATGGTCTACCGGGCGTCTATGTTGGCGTGGGAAAAAGCGGGCGATGCCGCGTACCACCCAGAATTGGGGGAGCCGTGGGAGCCGCTGAAGCTTTATTACACGCACGGCTTTGTGTATCAAAGGATGAAGATTTTCCACGACCTCCTTGTGGAAGAGGGAAAGGTGAGCCCGTATGAGCCAATGCTCGCGCGGTGGGATACCGCCTTCGGTGACATCATGGCGCGAGTGACCACGCAGGTAGAGTGCGCGGACTACTTCCAAAACCGTGAGGACGCTCTCCGCGCTCACGCCACCCAAATTGATCCGGCCGGTGCCTTTCTTGCGACGCCGGTGTCCGTGCAACAGGAGCATTGGCCCACGGAGGAATTTGAGTTGGCTAAGACCCGCGTTTCGACGGCGCTGCCGGAGGATGATTTATTTGCGGGAATCCCGGAAGTAGGGGAGTCTTAAAACATGAACGCTTTGTACTTCGCGGCGCATGACGTCGCCCTGCTCGCCCAGGGGAGCCAAAGCGGGCCGGTAGGACCAGAGTTCGGTAAGGCCTCGCCTATCGGTTTGCTCATCCTTGCCCTGATGGGCGTTGCCGTCCTCTTCGCAGGCTGGAATTTTCACCGCCGTTACTCGCGTTTCCGTCGCCGCACCATGTTCGCTCAGGATCACGGCATTGATCCTTTCGACGATGAGGCGGTCGATGCGGCAATGAAGGAAGCCGGCATCCTCGATAACAGTAAGAAGTCCATCTTTTAACGCAGAGGACGTTTCCCCACCGTGAAGTTCCTAAGCCAGCTCCTATACCCCCTGTATGAGGCGCGTCTAACGCGTGAGATTAAGAACAAACCGCAGCCGCGCCACGTGGCAATCATGGCGGATGGCAATCGCCGCTGGGCGCGCGAGGCGGGCTTTACGGATATTAGCCACGGTCACCGCCAGGGGGCGCGGAAAATTAGTGAGATGATCTCTTGGTGCCAAGGCACCGACATTGAGGTCGTCACTATTTACCTGTTGTCGACGGAAAATTTGAAGCGCAGCGAGCAGGAAGTGCAGCTGCTCTTTGACATCATTTCCGATGTTGTCACGCACCTCTCCCAAGGGAACCTGGATTGCCAAATTCGTCTCGTGGGGCACCTGGATCTGCTTCCTGAACAAGTTACCGCCAAAATGCAGTGCGCTGCTGAAGCCACGGAGGATCATCAGGGCGTCATCGTTAACATCGCGGTGGGCTACGGTGGGCGTCAAGAAATCGTCGACGCCGTGCAGAGCCTCATTCGCAGCGAAGCCGAAAAGGGATTGAGCGCGGAGGAAATAGCGGAGAGCGTGACGGCGGAGGCCATCACGGGCAACCTCTACACCAAAGGTTTGCCGGATCCCGATCTTGTGATCCGCACCTCCGGCGAACAGCGCCTTTCCGGCTTCCTTCTGTGGCAAGCTGCTTATTCAGAGATTTGGTTTACCGATACCTATTGGCCTGCTTTCCGCCGGGTAGATTTCCTACGCGCCTTGCGCGATTATTCTCAGCGCTCGCGCCGCTTCGGACGCTAATTTCAGTTCGCTGGCTACAGCTTGCGCATCCGCACCCGATCTACCAAGTGGTGTGAGCCTTTGCGCAGAACCAAGGAAGCGCGCACCCGGGTGGGCAAAATATTCTCGATGAGGTTGGGCAGGTTGATGGACTGCCAGATTTCACGGGCCTGCACGTAGGCTTCCTCATCCGTCATGTCCGCGAAGGAGGCGAAGTGCGCACCTGGCTCGCGGAAAGCCGTGTGCCGGAGCTTGAGGAAGCGGTCAATGTACCACTTCTCAATGTCGTCGACTCGGGCGTCCACATAAACAGAGAAGTCGAACAGGTCGGAGACCATGAGGGTCGGGCCGGTTTGCAGCACGTTGAGGCCCTCCAAGATGAGGATGTCCGGCTGCCGGACTTCCTGGAATTCCCCGGGGACGATGTCATAGGACACGTGCGAATAGAGCGGGGCCGTGACTAGAGGTTTGCCAGACTTAACGTCGGTAACAAAACGCATCAGCGCGCGGCGGTCATAGGACTCCGGGTAGCCCTTGCGCTGCATTAGACCGTGTTCTTTGAGGTAGGCGGTGGGGTAGAGGAAGCCGTCCGTGGTTACCAAGTCGACCTTCGGGTGGGATTCCCAGCGCTCAAGGAGCACTTGGAGCAGGCGTGCTGTCGTGGATTTGCCCACGGCAACAGAGCCGGCGACGCCGATGACGAAGGGCACGTGCGTCGGCGGATTACCTAAGAAGGCTTCAGTGGCCGCGGTGAGTTTTTGCCGGGCCTCCACCTGCATATGAATGAGACGCGAAAGAGGGAGGTAAACCTCTGCTACCTCGGTGAGGTCGATGCGGTCACCGATGCCGCGGAGTTTTTCCACCTCGTTTGCCGTGAGCACCTGTGGCATGGATTTACGCAGGGCACGCCACGTATCACGGTCAAAATCGAGGTACGGGCTCGCATCGGTCATTCGCGCCATGCCGACTATTGTCGCACTGCATCAGGCGCCTAGTGCAATTGCCCCGAATGAAAAGATTCCTAGAGGCCCCCGCGCGGGGGATGCGGGCGTTAGGATGTAGAACTAGCTTCGGCGATTTTTAAAGCCGGTGGTGTTGTGCTGCGAGCGGGCACTGCTGGCGATCTTGACCATCTTTAGGAAGGGACACCACGCTTTCATGACGACTACGAACAATTCAGACGTGCGCTACCAGGAGATGCGCGATCTTGACCCCGAGGTCTTCGATGCTATCTCCGGTGAGATTGCTCGTCAGCGCGATACCCTCGAGATGATTGCTTCGGAGAACTTCGTCCCCCGCGCGGTTCTGCAGGCACAGGGCTCTGTTCTCACCAACAAGTACGCAGAGGGCTACCCGGGACGCCGCTACTACGGCGGCTGCGAGCACGTCGACGTCGTGGAGGACCTGGCACGCGATCGCGCCAAGGCGCTGTTTGGCGCCGATTTTGCCAACGTCCAGCCGCACTCCGGTGCGCAGGCCAACGCTGCTGTGCTGGCCTCGCTGATCCAGCCAGGTGATAAGATCATGGGCCTGTCCTTGGCGCATGGCGGTCACCTGACCCACGGTATGAAGCTGAACTTCTCCGGCAAGCTTTACGACGTTGCCGCGTACGAGGTTGACCCGGAAACCATGCGCCTCGACATGGATAAGGTGCGCGAGCAGGCTCTGGCTGAGAAGCCGCAGGTAATCATTGCAGGTTGGTCCGCCTACCCGCGCACCATTGACTTTGAGGACTTCCGCTCCATCGCTGATGAGGTCGGCGCCTACCTGTGGACGGATATGGCGCACTTCGCAGGCCTCGTGGCCGCCGGTCTGCACCCTTCACCGGTGCCGCACTCCGATGTTGTGTCCTCCACCGTGCACAAGACGCTTGGTGGCCCGCGCTCCGGAATTATCTTGGCCAAGCAGGACTTTGCCAAGAAGATCAACTCCAACGTCTTCCCGGGGCAGCAGGGTGGTCCGCTCATGCACGTCATCGCGGCAAAGGCTATCGCCCTCAAGATTGCGGCCACCGAGGAGTTCAAGGAGCGCCAGGAACGCACCCTGGAAGGTGCTCGCATTCTGGCTGAGCGCCTGACCGCTGAGGATTGCACCAAGGCAGGTGTCGACGTCCTCACCGGCGGCACCGACGTGCACCTCGTCCTGGCGGACCTGCGCAACTCCGAGCTCGATGGCCAGCAGGCGGAGGACCTTCTCCACGAGGTCGGCATCACCGTGAACCGCAATGCGGTTCCGAATGATCCGCGCCCGCCGATGGTCACCTCCGGCCTGCGCATCGGTACCCCGGCCTTGGCTACCCGCGGCCTCGACGCGGCGGCCTTCACCGAGGTAGCCGATGTCATCGGTACCGCACTGGCAAACGGCAAGAACGCGGACGTCGCCAAGCTGCGCGCCCGCGTGGAGAAGGTCGCCGCGGACTTCCCGCTCTACGACGGCCTCGAAGACTGGAAGTTGGTCTAAGCTTCCGAACGCTCCTCAGCGTGAGCTTTCCGGGCGGCCTCGAGCCACTCGGGCATTGCGCTGAGGAGTTCTTTAATTTCCGCGGTGGTGAGAGGGCGGTCCATCTCGTTCTTCTTCAGCGCGGTCACGGAGATCCCCAGCTTCTGTGCCACCACTGGGCGCGGATGCGGGCCTTCTCGGCGCAGGTTAGCGAGCCATTCCGGCGGATTCTCCTGCAAGTCGCGCAGTTGCGCGTGGGTTACTGCGTTGGCTTGAAACTCCTCCGGGGTGGCCGGCAGGTAGATGCCCAGCTTCTTGGCCGCGGTTTGCGCGCGCATGGCGGTACCGGAAGGCTGCTGGGTTTCGGTGGTCGGGGTTTCATTATTTGGGGTATCAGTCACGCTCACCACGCTAGCAGCAACGTAGTATGAGGTGCATGCTCCGCCTTGTCTTTTCCACTGGTACAGAACCCGGTAAGTGGTTTCGCCGCTACCGTGACTCGCATTCTCCCGAGTCCCTGGTGACCGTCGACGCCGATGATGCGATGGCGGTTCTTCTCGCGCATGAGGCAGACCTCGCGCTGACCCGCCTGCCAGATTCGCGGGTTGATGACAGCTTCCATGTGGTCCGTCTTTATGAGGAGGCGCCTGGTATTGCGGTGCCGAAAGACTCGGTCTACGCGGAGGTGGGGGAGGACATTTCACCAGAGGACGTCGCCGAAGAGATCGTGAACTACCGGATTGCGCAGGACGGCAGCGTCGACGTTCCCGCGCTGCGCACCGCCCTCCAGATTGTGGCAGCCAACGTGGGCGTGGCCATCGCACCTCGCCCCCTGCTGAAGGTGCTGAGCAAGAAGCAGGTAGTCGCACTTGGGCTGGAGGACCCTTCCGTTGCGCGCACGGAGATCGCTTTGGTGTGGCGCCGGGCTGACGATGGCGACGAGATTCAGGACTTCGTCGGGGTGGCCAAGGGAAGGACGCGGAATTCCTCCCGCAACACTGCTGAGAAGCGCAGTGCGCGCGATAAAGCAAAGGCTAAGCAAGAACGCAGAAGGGCCCAAGGAAAGTCTCAAAAGGGCTCGATTTTCAAACCGTTACCGAAAAGATATAAGGGTTCTCAACAGCGGAAACGTAGATAAAGAAACCTCTTTGTTGTCAAATCATAGGCTGGATGGTGGCAAGACGTGCTGGCTATGCCTACGGTGGGCTTCGTTCTCAACAAAAGTACTTAGAACAGTGCTCAACTAGAAGAGAAAGGCCTAAGAATGAAGAAGATGACTCGTCGTTTCGCTGCTGGTATCGCCGCCGCCACCCTGTCCCTAGGCGTCGTTGCTTGCTCGGATGCTGAGGATGCCGCTAAGGAGGCTGGCGACGCCGCACAGTCCGCCGCGTCCGACGCTACCGATGCTGCCGGCTCTGCCGCTCAGGACGCCAAGGATTCCATGAAGGACTCCGAGTCCGCGGATCCTTCCGATGCTGAGGGTGCTGACTCCTCTGAATCAGACTCCGCTGACTCTGAGGCTGGCGCCGAGGGTGACAAGGAGGGCGTATCCACCGCCAATGGTGATGTAGAGGTCCCTGCTGACTTCGCTCAGGCCATCAAGGAGAAGGCTGCTGAGTGGGGCGACCCGGAGTCCATCGAGACCACCGACAAGGGCAGCGTTGCGACCTTTGCCAAGGACAAGCTGCTGGCATTCGCTGAGGGTGAAGGCACCCAGCCGATTATTGGCAAGATCGCCGAGACCTGGACCGAGGAAGGCGGCCTTGAGAGCAAGGTTGGCCTGCCGACTGCCCCGGAGCAGGCCGAGGGCAACGGTTGGGTACAGGAGTTCACCAACGGCACTATCTCCTGGCTGCAGGGTGAGTCCGGCGAGTACGAGGCCACGATCAACTAAAGACTCAGAGCTATAAAACGGGAATAGTCACCCGTTGAGCTTTTAAGACAGGCTCCGCACTGATAGAACGGTGCGGAGCCTGTTTCTGTTTTCCATGGTCACGGCTTCGCTAAAAACGGCTCCCAACTCGTGGGAATGGTGTGACTGCGGTGAATGCCGTTTTAATACTGTTCATCTTGCACCCATGTAATTTCAACCTTCACTCTCTAGCGTGGACGGTGTCCGGAGGTTAAGTGCAGTCTCCGGGCAGTCCGACAATCACCAGCTTCACCATGCCCTCCCAGGTCGATGAGTAGGGGCGGGCATAACAAGGGAGAACCCTGCCGCTATGACCAATCCTTCCGTCCTGACCGAGCAGCCGCACGAGGCCGCTGTGGCAACCAAGACCTATGTCATCGATACCTCCGTCCTTCTCTCCGACCCCTGGGCGTTGCGTAAATTCGCAGAGCACGATGTGGTGCTGCCCATCGTCGTTATCTCTGAGTTGGAAGGAAAACGTCATCACCCGGAGCTTGGCTGGTTCGCCCGCCAAGCTCTTCGCTTTTTGGAGGACCTCCGCGCCACTTATGAAGCTCTAGACCAACCGCTGCCCGTCAATGCCGCGGGCGGAACACTGCGCGTGGAGCTTAACCACCAGGACCAATCCCTGCTGCCGGTAGCCTTCCGTGGGCCGGAGGGGGACCACCGAATCCTCGCGTGCGCGCTCAACCTCCAGCACGAGGGGAAGGACACCGTTCTGGTGACCAAGGACGTTCCGCTACGTGTCAAGGCTGGCGCTGTGGGCCTGCAGGCCGATGAGTACCATGCACAGGACGTTGTGCTCACCGGCTACACCGGCATGGCCACCGTGCCCACCAGTTCCGAGGTCATCGATAAACTCTACGGGGAGGGCGAGGTGCTTATCGACGGCTCCGTGACCACCGCCGGCACCCGCGTCGAAGACCTGCCGGTGCACTGTGGCGTGACGCTGCAGGCAGGCGGGCAGTCAGCACTGGGACGCATGACGCCTGAGGGCACCGTGCGGTTGGTGCGCGGGGATACCAACGTCTTCGGCCTGCAAGGCCGTTCCGCCGAGCAGCGCGTTGCGTTGGATCTCTTAGTAGATCCTTCCGTGGGCATCATGTCCATCGGCGGCCGAGCGGGCACGGGTAAGTCCGCGCTGGCGTTGTGTGCTGGCTTGGAAGCAGTGCTGGAACGTGGCGAGCACCGCCGCATCGTGGTGTTCCGCCCGATGTATGCGGTGGGCGGGCAGTCCTTGGGGTACCTGCCAGGCTCTGAGAGCGAGAAGATGAACCCATGGGCGCAGGCCGTGTATGACACCCTGGAAGGCTTGGTATCCGACAACGTCATGGAGGAAGTCCAAGACCGCGGTCTCTTGGAAGTTCTCCCGCTGACCCATATCCGCGGCCGCAGCTTGCATGATTCCTTTGTCATCGTCGACGAGGCCCAGTCGCTCGAGCGCAATGTGCTGCTGACTGTCCTGTCGCGGTTGGGCCGCGGCTCCCGTGTGGTGCTCACGCATGATGTTGCCCAGCGCGATAACTTGCGCGTTGGTCGCCACGATGGTGTGCAGGCAGTCATTGAGAAACTCAAGGGGCATGAGCTCTTTGCGCATGTGACCCTGCAGCGCTCTGAGCGCTCTGCCATTGCAGAGCTCGTCACCGATTTGTTGGAGGGTGAGAATTAACGCGTTCGCGAATGGCGATCTGCCTGCTCTCAGCTTGGCATTAACGCAGTGCGCTCAGTAATAATTGTTCCATGAGCGACAACGCGAAAGACAAGAAGAAGGATTTCCGCATCCGGCCCTTCAACGCTGCGGACTATCCGCAAATGCGGGAAATCTATGAG
The DNA here is from genome assembly GCF_001808885.1 of Corynebacterium sp. HMSC074E01. NCBI lineage: Bacteria > Bacillati > Actinomycetota > Actinomycetes > Mycobacteriales > Corynebacteriaceae > Corynebacterium > Corynebacterium sp. HMSC074E01. Next base: position 419,112 of record NZ_KV794854.1, on the reverse strand, counting down.
CAGGGCCTTAACACTGGTCACGCCACCTACGAGACCCGCTCGTTGACCTTCGAGGAATTTAAGAACGTCAAGATTATGTCGTCCGTCTTCGTCGCTGTTGAGGAAGACGATGACTCGAAGGTTCTCGGTTGGGTCTGCGCTGCGCAGGCGTCCACTCGGACCGTGTTCCACGGAGTGGTGGAGGATTCCATCTACCTGAGCAAGGAAGCCCAGGGCAGGGGTATCGGTGGTGCTTTGCTGGATCAGCTCATCGAGGTCTGCCGTGACCTGCACAAGTGGGCCATCCATTCGTGGATTTTCCCGGAGAACGAAGGTTCCGCTGGTCTCCACAAGTCCCGCGGCTTCGTCAAGGTGGGTACCTACTCGCACATGGCAAAGATGACTTATGGTGAGCTAGCCGGCCAGTGGCGCGATACCGATGTCTATGAGCTGCTCCTTCCGAAGCCGGAAGAGAAGAAGGCAGAAGCCAACCAGAAGAGAAAGTAATTATCCCGCGTTATGAGTGGTCCGGAGGCACTGCGACCAGTGTGGGCATCATTGCCGGCCTGCTGGCCACTTATCGGTGTGGCCGCGCAGGTGGCGCGCCAGCTAGGAATCCTGCGCTAGGCACTGTGTTACGAGAAAATCCTCGCTACGTGAGTATTCGTAGCGAGGATTTCTTGTTGCTGAGACCTTGGGGGAGTGCTCTAATCGATGGTCTCCTTGAGGTGCTCCTCCCGTATCGGCAGGATGAGCAGGAGAGCGATGATGGCCATCGGGACCATAAGCAGGATGACTGGGGTGAGTCCGTCGTTGTAGGCATTGAGGATAACGTCGCGGATTGGGTCAGGAAGCTGTGCCACCATCGACGGGGTCAGGCTAGAGGAACCGCCGCCCTCGGCGCTGAACTTTTCCGCAAAGGGTGCACCGGCATTGCCCATGGAGGCAATAGCAGCCGGCATATTGGCAGCCAACTCATCCTTCATGTTGTGGATGAACAGCGAGCCCACCAAGGACGCACCCATGGCGGAACCAATCTGGCGGAAAAAGTTGTTAGCCGCCGTTGCGGTACCCACCAGCGCCACGGGGAAAGAGTTCTGAACGATGAGAACGAGCACCTGCATGACGAAGCCGAGGCCGATGCCGAAGACGAGGAACTCGGCTCCAAGCTGAGTCAGGGAGGTGTCCACAGTCAGCTTCGACATCCAGAACAGAGCGCCTGCCGTAATTGCGAGGCCAATGATGGGGTAGCGCTTGTAGTGGCCGGTGCGGGCGATGACGAACCCAACGGTGGTGGAAGTACCGATCATGCCGAGCATCATCGGGATCATCATGAGACCCGCCTTGGTCGGCGTTAGGGTGTGCACCATCTGCAGGTAAGTCGGCATGTAGCCCAGCACGCCGAACATAGCCAAGCCCAGCACCATGCCAGCTGCCGTCGTGAGAACCATGTTGCGGTTCTTAAACAGCAGCACTGGGATCAGGGGTTCCTTGGCCCGCTTCTCGACGAAGACCGTGATGACAGCACCAATCACAACGATCACGGCCAAGGTCAGAATGATGGGATCCGACCACTCATACTGGGTGCCGCCCCAGGTGGTCATGAGGATGAGCGAGGCGGTAGTGATAGCGATGAAGGTGGCTCCCAAGGCATCAAACTTGCGCAGATCAGTATCGCCGACGCGCAGGTGCAGAACGAGCACGCACACAGTCATGGCGAGCAGACCAATGGGAATATTCATCCACAGGCCCCAGCGCCAGCCTGGACCATCAGTGAACCAGCCGCCAAGGACTGGGCCGAGGACGGAGGACAGGCCGAAAACGCCGCCCATGATGCCCATGAACTTGCCGCGCTCACGTGCCGTGGTGACCTCCGCGATGATGGACTGGGAGGAGATCATCATGAATCCGGCGCCGAAGCCTTGAATGGCACGGCCGATGATGAGCAGGTTCATAGAATTGGCGAAGCCGCCCACGGTGGAGCCGATGACGAAGGTGGCAATACCTCCGATGTAGAGCCACTTGCGGCCCATCATGTCACCGAGCTTGCCGGAGATAGGCATAGCAATGGTCATGGTGACCAGGAAGGCGGAGATAACCCAGCTCATGTGGTCGACACCACCGAGCTCGCCGACGATGGTGGGGAGGGCGGAGGCGAAAATCATTTGCCCCAAAGAGCTCATCAACATGGTGAGCACAAGGGCAGAGAAGACGAGGGCAAGGTTGTTTTCCGGCTTGCCGTTGTCAGTGTGGGCCACTGACGGTTTCGCGGTAGCTACCATGAAAGTTCTTTCGAATAGTTGTTGATGAGTGTGAGTGCGGAATCAAAGCGCTGCTCAAAGGGGATAGCGCAGCTGAAGTCTGGCGAGGAGGTGGCCAACCAAAAAGCCTCACGGATGGTGGCAGCAATGAGGAGTGCCTCCGTGTGCGGGGAGACATCCGGCATGGTCTTTAGCGTTGGTTCCTTCTCCAGCCGCTGGGTGAGAAGCTCAAGGACTTCGTTGGATTTGGCACGCTTTCTGCTTAAGGACGCCGCCGCTGCGTCCGCATCGCGGGAGATACGGCGGCGTCGCTCAGCAATGTCCCTATTGGCGTGCTGCCCAATGAGGTGTTCCTTGATGAGGTCTACGGCCAGCTTGAAGAGGTTCTCCGTGGGAGTTTCGAGCAGGTAGCTCTTCTGCTCCTGGGAGAACTCTTGGCTGGGGTTGCCCAAGACGGCTGAGTCCTTGGAATCGAAATAGTTAAAGAAGGTGCGCCGAGAAATCCCGGCCTTCTCACAAATCTCCTCCACCGTAACTGCAGCAAAGCCGTGCTCGTCTACCAAGAGGGTGGCAGCATCCTCTATGCGTAGGCGAGTTTTCAGGCGTTTTTGCTCGCGTAATGACAGTTCTTCTTGCACGGAGTGCAATGCTACACCCAGTGCAAGTTTGCACCAAGTGCAAAGCTGGTGATTCTCATGATGGTGGGACGATTTTTATGGCGCGGCGCACAGGAAAGGAGATAAGAACAGCAATCCGACCTTCGCGCCCACCGGCAGCGTGGGCTGTGGCTGGTTAAGGCTCGCCGTGAGCGCGGAGGGCGTGAAGTGATGGCTAGGAAAGAAACTCTCAAGCCCAAAACTGCCCTAGTTGACGAAGTTATTGCCAGATCTTGAGGCTATAACTTTGGCAGATCGGGCAGTTTGGCTACCCCGCCCTGTTGTTGGCCCAGCGGGGTGGATGGGAAAACGGCGAAGCCGCCCTCCCGAAGGAGAGCGGCGGCGTGGACGAAAGCGAGCTTAGAAGTTGTCGCGGTCGCGGTTGGTCATGGTGAGAACGTTGAGGCGCTCATCGAGCTCCTCCTCGGTGAGGTTCTCGCCGTCGACGAAGCCGAGGTCGATGACTGCCTCGCGGACAGTAATCTTCTCGTGCAGAGCGTGCTTAGCTGCCTTGGCGGCGTTCTCGTAGCCAATCTTGGAGTTCAGCGGGGTCACGATGGAGGTGGAGGACTCCGCAAACTTCTTCATGCGCTCCTCGTTGGCCTCGATGCCGTCAACGCACTTCTCAGCGAAGACGCGGGAAACATTGGCCAGCAGGCGGGAGGACTCGAGAACATTGCGGGCCATCATCGGGATGTAAACGTTGAGCTCGAAGTGGCCGTTGGAGCCGCCGAAAGCAACAGCAGCGTCGTTGCCGATGACCTGGCTGACCACCATGGTGGCGGCCTCGCTCAGAACCGGGTTGACCTTACCCGGCATGATGGAGGAGCCCGGCTGCAGATCCGGGAGGTGGATCTCCGCAAGGCCGGTCAGCGGGCCGGAGCCCATCATGCGAATGTCGTTGGCAATCTTGTTGAGGGAGATAGCCACGGTGCGCATGGCGCCGGAGAACTCAACGAGAGCATCGCGTGCAGCCTGAGCCTCGAAGTGGTTCTTGGCCTCGGAGAGCTGATCGATGCCGGTGAGCTTCTTGAGCTCCTCGGTGACCTTGCCGCCAAATTCAGCGTCGGTGTTCAGGCCGGTACCGGTAGCGGTGCCGCCGATAGCCAGTTCACCCAAGCGCGGCAGGGTAGCTTCGACGCGCTCAATACCAAGCTCGATTTGGCGAGCGTAGCCGCCAAACTCCTGGCCCAGGGTGACCGGGGTGGCGTCCATCAGGTGGGTACGGCCGGACTTGACCACATCAGCGAATTCCTTGGCCTTGGCCAGCAGGGAATCGTGCAGGACCTTGAGGCCCGGAATGAGGTCATTAACGGCAGCTTCGGTTGCCGCAACGTGGGTTGCAGTGGGGAAGGTGTCGTTGGAGGACTGGCCCATGTTCACGTGGTCATTCGGGTGAATCTCCACGCCGTTCTTGTGGGCGATGGAAGCGATGACCTCGTTGGTGTTCATGTTGGAGGAGGTACCGGAGCCGGTCTGGAAGACGTCAATCGGGAAAGCATCGTTGTGCTTGCCCTCTGCAATCTCGGTGGCTGCGGCGATGATGGCGTCAGCCTTCTCCGCGTCCAGCTTGCCGGAGTCCTTGTTCACCTGAGCGCAGGCAGCCTTGAGTAGGCCGAGAGCGCGAATCTGAGCATCTTCGAGACCGCGGCCGGAGATCGGGAAGTTCTCCACTGCGCGCTGGGTCTGGGCACGCCACAGGGCGTCGACCGGAACCTTAACTTCGCCCATGGTGTCGTGTTCGATGCGGTATTCAGTCATGAAGTCACCTTTTCTGTGAGATGAGATTTGAGGGGTTCGCTATGTGTGCCGTGGCACGGCATTGACCGCTACCGTAGCACTCTTCCTAGGAAAGTGAACTAGCTTTCCTTATCGTGTGGGTTGGTGTAGTCCACCACGGAGTATTCCTGCAGCTTAGCCAGCTTATGGATGGAGTCGACGTAGCGGATGGTGCCGGACTTGGAGCGCATGACCAGAGAGCGGGTGGTGGCACCGTTCGGGCGATAAGAGACACCGCGGAGCATATCGCCATTGGTCACGCCGGTAGCGGCGAAGTAGCAGTTCTCAGAGGAGACCAAGTCGTTGGTGGTGAGGACGCGGTCGAGGTCGTGGCCAGCCTTGCGAGCCTTCTCGGCTTCCTCCTCATCCTTGGGCCACAGCTTGCCCTGAATTTCTCCGCCCATGCACTTCATGGCGCAGGCGGTGATGATGCCCTCTGGGGTGCCGCCGATGCCCATCATGATGTCGATGGAGTTGCTGTCCTGACAGGTGGCGATGGCGCCTGCGACGTCACCGTCCATGATGAGGCGAACCTTGGCACCGGCCTCGCGGATCTGACGGATGAGGTCATCGTGGCGCGGACGGTCGAGAACGACGACGGTCAGGTCAGCTGGCTTGATGCCCTTGGCCTTAGCCACCGACTTCACGTTCCATTCGACCGACTCGTTGAGGTCGATGGCACCGACTGCCTCGGGGCCGACAGCAATCTTCTTCATGTAGAAGACAGCGGACGGGTCGTACATCGTGCCGCGCTCGGCAGCAGCGATGACAGAAATAGCGTTCGGGCGGCCTTCAGCCATCAGACGGGTGCCGTCAACCGGGTCGACGGCGATGTCCATCTCGGCGCCCTGGCCGGTGCCGACCTTCTCGCCGTTGAACAGCATGGGGGCTTCATCCTTCTCGCCCTCGCCGATGACGACGACGCCGTTCATCTCGACGGAGTTGATGAGCTTGCGCATAGCATCCACCGCGGCGCCGTCACCCTCATTCTTCTGTCCACGGCCAACCCAGCGACCCGAGGCGAGCGCTGCCGCCTCGGTGACACGCACCAGCTCCATGGCTAGGTTGCGGTCGGGGATATAAGACGTGTTATCAGACATGTGTGATTAGTCCCTTTCTTTTCAGGTGGCTCGGCCCGGGTGGGGGACAACCCGGAATACAAATTCCATTCTTCCACTTTTCCCGCGCATCCAAGCCCGAATGCCTCCCCCAGAAGTGGGAATCGGGGGTAGGTGCCGTCAAAAGGGCAGGTCGGAGGTCGCTGTCGCGTGTGGCGGAGGCGGCGTGACATACTGGGCGGGTGGCATCTGAAGATAAACCAAAGATTTTTGAGGACGCGCGCGATATCACCTTGACGGTGGGCGTCATCCTCATCATGATGTTCCTCGCGGTCGGGGCAACGGGATTGTGCTCCATCAATCCGGAGAAGTCGGGGCCCGTGCAAAACGTGGATGCCGCTACCTTCCTGGAAATGGAAGCGCGCGGCAGTGGGGCCGTCATTAGGGAGCCGGTCATGCCGGAGGGCTGGCAGCCCACCGCGGCTCGGCGCAAGCAGATGGGCGGCGAATCCGCTGCCGTGGTGAGCTGGCTGACCACCAATGAAGGCTATGTCGAGTCGGCGCAGACGCAGGTAGCGCTTAGCGATGTCCCCGCGGCTTATGACTCCAACTATCGTGCTAACTCTGAGCGGCGTGAGGTAGCGGGTCAGGACGTGGAAATCTTAAGCAGCGATGACAAAGACGTGCGCCCGCTGTGGATTACCGACTTGGGTGATGCCCGCCTCGTCCTCACCGGCTCCGCCTCCGACGCCGACTATGAAGCAGCCCTGACCGCATTCACTGAGGCCGAGCCACTCCAGATCGCTGAGGATGGAAGCGTCATCAGCGAGTAAGCTCCGCTGCTTAGCGGAAGGTTACGCTCTGCAGCGTGGTTCCGTCCCATTCCACCTCGACCGAATCTCCAGCGGCGCTAGTGAGGGACTCTGGATCGAGGCCGCTCAGACGCGTCTTGCCGAGGTATACATCCACCTTCTCATGGAGGGACTTGCCGGGGAAGACGGCGATCTCGCTGAGCCTATTCTCGCTAAAGCGCAGAACAATGGAGCCGGAGAAGTAACTGATCTCTTCGCCATTCGCGGTGTGCGGGGGGCCGAAGAATTCTTCGGCGAGCTGGCGCGAATCACCAAAGACCATGGACCCTGCTCCGCCTGACTTGGAGACGAAGTCCACGCGATTTCCCGGGTAGCCGTAAATCTTCATTTAGTCTTCTCCTGCTTCTTCGTTGTGTGCTGCACTATCGGTGCCCTCTGCGTTCTTTCGGAGAGCCTCCTCTACGCGCTTCGAAGCGCCGTCGAGATGCGCCTCGCAGGCCTTAGCTAGGGCCTCGCCGCGCTCCCAGTACTTGAGGGATTCATCCAGTCCCATCTGTCCTAGCTCGAGGATTTTCACTGTTTCAATGAGCTCATCACGAGCCTGCTCATAGCTCAGCTCTTCCACCGGCGGGAACGCGTCCTGGCCGGGCTGGCCGGCGCCAATCGTGTCAGTCATGAGGTGAAGTATCTTCTTTCTCTTGTATGATTCGTTTTACCTATTAGGTGTTCTGTTTAATCTGCGGCCTGAGAAGCCATTGCAGCAGCGGTGATCGAGCCATCGCCCACACGTATGCGCAGTTGCGAACCCGGTGGTGATTGCGTGTAGCTCGTGACGACCTCCGGACCGCTGCCATCGCGCGGAAGGACCTGCACGATGGCATAGCCGCGTTCGAGGGTGGCCGAGGGGCCTAAGGCGGAGACCCGAGCACGCAACGAGGCTACCTGGTTAGTTTCGCGGTCCAGCTGGTGGCTCATCACCCGGCGGATCAGCGCGAGATTTCGCTCCAGCTCCTCGCGGCGTGCGTTGATCGGCACCATCGGATCTGCAAGAACCGGGCGGGAGCGGATGTTTTCGAGTCCGCGGCGCTCCCGGTCCACCCAGCCGCGCAGCGCTGCCGCCATGCGCGAGCGTGCTTCGGAGATCAGCGCGTATTCCTCGGCGGCGGAGGGCACGACACGCTTGGCCGCATCGGTGGGGGTGGCGGCGCGGAGATCTGCGACATCATCAAGCACCGGGTGATCCGGTTCGTGGCCGATGGCGGAAACGACAGGAGTGCGAGCCTCCGCTACGGCGCGCTGGAGTGCCTCCTCGGAGAAGGGGAGGAGATCCTCCACTGAACCGCCGCCGCGAGCGATGATGATGACATCGACTTCTGGGTCCGCGTCGAGAGTCCGCAGGGCGTCAATCACCTGGGTAACAGCCGTGGCTCCCTGCACCGCAGTATTGATGACGTTGAACTGGACCGCCGGCCAGCGGTCCTGTGCCACAGACAGGACATCGCGCTCGGCGTGGGAGCCGCGACCGGTGATGAGGCCGATCTTCTTGGGCAGGTAGGGAAGCGGAAACTTGCGCGAGGGATCGCACAGGCCCTCCTGGCGCAGCTTCTGGCGCAGCATTTCCACCCGAGCGAGGAGATCACCGATGCCGACGTGACGGATCTCGGTCACCCACAGGGAGAAGCTTCCGCGCCCAGCGTAGAAGGCAGGCTTGCCGTACACCACGACGCGGTCGCCATCTTTGAGCGGTGAGGGAGCATTGCGGATGAGCGAGGTGTTGCACGTCAACTGAACAGACTTTTCCTGCTCGACGTCACGCAGCGTGATGTAGGAGAGTTTCCACGTCGGCTTCATGTTCAGCTGGGTAATTTGCCCCTCCACCCAGAGGAAGCCGAGGCGTTCGATCCAGCCTTTGACTTGGTCATTGACCTTGCCGACTGGCCACGGAGTCTCCGCGGAATTGGCCGGTTGGTTCACGCGCAGTCCTTTCTCTTGAGCGGTCTTCTCGTTGGGGTCTGTTCTGAACAGTGTATGGCTCAGTCTAGGAGGCGTGCCGGACATCCGGTGTCACCGCCAAGCCGGTTGGGCGGGAACTACAGTATGTCTGCGACTTTCGATACTGTGGGTGCCATGACTGAAACTGCAAAGAAGGTGCTCCTGGCGGCTCCCCGCGGCTACTGTGCCGGCGTGGACCGTGCTGTTGAGACAGTGGAGAAGGCGTTGGAGAAGTACGGCGCCCCTATCTACGTGCGCAAGCAGATTGTGCACAACCGGTTCGTTGTTGAATCCCTGGCTAAGCGTGGTGTCATCTTTGTGGAGGAGGCTTCCGAAGCCCCCGAAGGCGCTCACCTCGTGTTCTCTGCACACGGCATCGCGCCGAGCGTGCGCAAGGAGGCACAAGAGCGCAAGCAGCTCACGCTCGATGCCACCTGCCCGCTGGTGACCAAGGTTCACAAGGAAGCTCAGCGCTTTGAGCGCGATGGCTACCAGATCCTCCTTGTCGGCCACGAGGGGCACGAAGAGGTCGAAGGCACCGCCGGTGAGGCCCCAGACGTCACCCACCTCGTGGATGGCCTGGAGGGCGTCGACAAGCTGCCCGATTTTCTGCATGAGGAAAAGCTCATCTGGCTGTCCCAGACCACGTTGTCGGTGGATGAAACCATCCAGATCGTCAACAAGCTGCGCGAGCGCTTCCCGCACTTGGAGAACCCGCCATCAGATGACATTTGCTACGCCACGCAGAATCGCCAGGAGTCGGTTAAGGCCATTGCGCCGAAGTGCGATCTCATGATCGTTGTGGGCTCCGAGAACTCCTCGAACTCCAAGCGCCTCGTCGAGGTTGCTTTGGAGGCGGGCTCTAAGACCTCACACCTAGTGGACTTTGCCTCGGAGATCGACGAAGCCTGGCTCGAAGGCGTAAACACCGTTGGCGTGACCTGTGGTGCGTCCGTGCCTGAGCTGCTCGTCCGTGAAGTGCTGGAGTTCCTCGATGAGCGCGGCTACAACGATGTTGAGCAGGTGACCACCTCTACGGAGACCATTACCTTCTCCCTGCCGCGCGAACTGCGTCCGGCACGTACGGCGCGTTAATCCTCGTCGTAGAGATTTTCTTCCAGCGGCTGGGAGGTCCGCTGGGAGCGCTCCCGCGCACGCCGCGCATTCTCCGCTGATTCGGCTGCAGCGCGGCGGAAATCTTCCCGCTCATCCGCATCGGGGGAAGCCTGTCGGCGCTTCGCGCGTTCTTCAGCTTGAATCCGGCGACGTTCTTCACGGTCGCGCTCACGGACTCGGCCTGAGCCCGTGGCCTCACGGGCAAGGAGTTCTGCTACGGACAGGCGCTCGGAGCGGCTCCGGCGATCGGACGCAACTTCGGCGCGGCGCTTTTCTTGGGCTTCCGCCTCAAGGTCCTTCGCGTGGCTATCGCTGCGCCACAGGCGCAGAACTGCAAGTAGCGCGCAAGCCACAACCGTGACGATGAGCACGGGGAAATGCTGCAACAGTGGGAAAGCCGTGGTGAGAATCGCAGTCTTGGAAAAGGGCGAGGCCCCTTCCGGCAATCCAGCGGTGGAGTTGATGAACCCGCCAACCACGGTTCCTAATGCGTACAGCAGCGGCAGGGAAATTACCGTCATGTAGAGGCCGCGAGTTTCCACCAACCAGGTGACAGACAGCGAGCCGAGTCCAAAAATCAGGGCGAAGGGCAGCCCCACGCTGCCCAGAATGCCTGAGACCGCCAAGGCCACAAGCGTAACGACGAGCGCGACGAGGAGTGCTCGGCTAAGCGGCATCCCGCGGCGGGGAGGGCGGCGACGATTTTTGGCTACAGACACGCCCAGAAAGCTTACCGGGCTTGGTGACCAAAACGTTATTCATTCTGGGCGCGCCGCGGCCAAGACCCGACGCTGCGCGGTTCCACCGGAAGGCGGTCGACGCGGGCTGGAACATCGAGATCCTTGAGCCGCCGCGCGGTAACCCCGACGCGAGAATTCAAACTGGCCAAGCTTGCGTTATAGGCTTCCACCGCGCGTTCGAGTCCGCGGCCCACCTTGTCGTAGTGTTCGTTAAGAGTGTTCAAGCGCGTATAAAGCTCGCGACCCAAACGCTGGACTTCGCGGGCCTTATCGGAGATTTCCTCGTGCTGCCAGCTCACCGCGACGGTGCGCAAGAGGGCAAAGAGGGTGCTTGGGGTGGCGATGACGACGTTGCGCTCGAAGCCGAACTCCAGCAATTCGGCGTCGATAGACAGGGCAGCGTCAACGAAAGTGTCGGCAGGGACAAAGAGAACCACAAACTGTGGGGTGGGGGAGAAAGCCTCGATATAGTCCTTGGAGGCCAATGCCTGCACGTGAGAACGCATGAGGTGAGCATGGCGCCGGAGATACCCTGCCCGCTCCTCTGGGTCCTCGGTCTCCATTGCGTCGAGGTAGGCACTGAGAGGAACCTTTGCGTCCACGACAATGCTGCGCCCTCCGGCCAAGTGAATGACCAGATCGGGGCGTACCAGCGATCCGTTGATGCGGGCGCTGACTTGGGAATCAAAGTCGACGTGTTTGCGCATGCCGCCGAGTTCAACGACGCGCTCTAATTGCACTTCGCCCCACCGTCCGCGGACATTGGGGGAGCGCAGCGCGCCGACCAGCTTGTCCGTGCGATCCGACAGGCGTGTTGAGGTACGAGTTACCGCTTGGACTTGGCTGCTGAGTGCTGCGAGTGAGGTCGCTCGATCTTCCTCGATTTCCTGGAGCTGTAGTCCGAGACGGTCCATGGCCTTCTCCAGCGGAGCGAGCTCTGCTTGGCGGCGCTGGGACTCTTGCAGGGCGCGATGCTCCTCTGAAGGCTGGGCGGATTGCGCTGAATAGGCGCGGGCTAGCCAGCCCAATGCGGCCCCAATGATGAGGCCGAGGAATAGGAGCACTACGGGGAGGGAAGACGTCATGCCTGTCATCATGGCATGCGCCCCGGACGTGAAGGGTTAGTCCTTATCCTTTGACTGCAACATCTGTTCGAGAGCGTTAATTGCGCGCTTGATCCCCGCTCGTGCTCCTCCATCGCGCTCACTGAAGCCCGCGTCAACGTCGACATTCGCGTCGATCTTTTGGTCCAGAGGGCTCGTACCGTTGTGGGCGACGTCTTCGGCTGCACCTTCGGGTGCGGCGTGGTCGGGGATGGACAGCCATTGTTCGCGCTTTCGGTCGCCCTGCTGTTGCGTATAGCGCCCGATGAGGAAACCAGCGACGGTCGAAAACTCCAAGTCTTCGGCAGTTCTCTCGCCCGACTGGAGCATCATCATGTCCTGGAAATAGCGGTAGACCACCGCGATGGTCGCTGCGGCTGGGACGGCGAGGAAACCACCGATGAGGCCGAAGAGTGCGGAACCTACGGTCACGGAAATCAACACGATAACTGGGTGCAGGTTCATGGCCTTCGACTGCAGCCACGGGGAAAGCACGTTGCCCTCGAGCTGCTGAACTAATAGGACCAAGCCAAGAACGAGCAGTGCTTTGGTAAGGCCCAAGGAGACCAGTGCGATGGTCACGGATAGGGCGCCGGCCACGATCGCGCCGACAAAGGGGATGAATCCGGCGATGAACGTGATGATGGCCAACGCCATGGCCAAAGGCACACCGATGAGTGCCAGGCCGAGGCCGATAAAGACAGCATCAACGGCGGAGACGACAGCTTGTGCCCGTACGAAACCACCCAACGTGCTCCACACGCGGGTCAACAGCTCAGTGAGGTGCCAGCCGGTCCGGCGGCCCGTGGCCTGGCGCAGCCACGGCAAGAAGTTGTGGCCGTCCTTAAGGAAGAAGAAGGTCAGCACCACGATGATGAAGAGCGTGACCACGATGGAAGTCGCCGTGCCAATGCCGGTGAATACGGAGCCCGCGATGGATCCTGCTTGGCGCTGTAGCCACAGGGCGATTTCATCGATGTAGCCGCCGATCTCATCCGCGTCGAGGTTGAGCGGCGGGCCCTGTGCCCATAGCTGCAAGCGCTGAATGCCCTCTACCGTCTGCAGATACAGTGTCTGGGACTGCCGCGCGAAGTCCGGTGCGATGAACATAAAAAGAGCGCCCACCGCAGTAAAAGACACCAGAATGGTCACTGCCGCAGCGAGAGCTGAGGGCAGTCCCTTGCGCCGCATGGCGCTCGCAATGGGGGCAAGCACAGTGCAAATAATCAGCGCTATGAGAACGGGCAGGATGCCGCGCCAAAAGTTGCCCAGCATGCGGAAGGAGGCATACAGGAATATCCCGATGATGGTCAGGCGGAGTGCCCACAGCGATGCGGACTTGATGACCTCGCCGACGACCACGGAGCGATCCACCTGGTTGCCGGGCGGGTGCGGAGAGACAGCGTTCAGCGAAGCAGCATCGACGGAGTCATCGAAACGCCCGCCGAGCGCTGCCTCCGCGGCGGCGAACTCAGAGGAAGAGGCGTTGGGGGATGGCTGATCAGAACTCACCCCACCATCTTGCCTCAAAAGATTCGGGGTGCGTTAGGATTGGCCCCGTGAGTCTTACACTTGGAATCGTCGGCCTGCCCAACGTGGGCAAGTCCACTTTGTTTAATGCCCTGACCCGTTCTGACATCTTGGCGGCGAATTACCCGTTTGCCACCATTGAGCCCAATGTCGGTCTCGTTGAGCTTCCCGATTCCCGCCTGAACCGCCTTGCGGAAATCTTCAGCTCCGAGCGCATCCTGCCGGCCACCGTGTCCTTCGTGGATATCGCCGGCATTGTGGAAGGCGCTTCCAAGGGCGAAGGCATGGGTAACGCCTTCCTCGCCAACATCCGTGAAGCTGACGCCATCTGCCAGGTGGTTCGTGCCTTCGCTGATGAAAACGTGATCCACGTCGACGGTGAGGTCAACCCGGCGCACGACATCTCCGTTATTAATACTGAGCTCATCCTCGCGGACCTCCAGACCATTGAGAAGGCCCTGCCGCGCTTGGAAAAGGAAGCCCGCAAGAACAAGGACTTGGCAGAGACCGTGGAGGAGACCAAGAAGGCCCAGGCCATCTTGGAGGATGACCGGACCCTCTTCGCTGCTTCCAAGAACAACGAGATCGACCTCGCGCTTCTGCGCGAGCTGCACCTCATGACCGCGAAACCCTTCCTCTACGTCTTCAACTCGGATGAGGCCGTGCTCACCGATGACGCCAAGAAGGAGGAGCTGCGCCAGCTCGTCGCCCCTGCGGAATGCGTCTTCCTCGATGCCCAGACCGAAACCGACCTCCTGGAGCTCGACGAGGCGGAGGCCCTGGAGCTGCTCGAGTCGGTAGGCCAGGAGGAGCCCGGCTTGGCGACGTTGGCCAAGGCCGGCTTCGCCACTCTCGGCCTGCAGACCTACCTGACTGCCGGCCCGAAGGAGGCCCGCGCGTGGACCATTAAGCAAGGCTCTGCAGCACCGCAAGCAGCCGGCGTTATCCACACCGACTTTGAGAAGAAGTTCATCAAGGCCGAAATCGTCTCCTTCGATGACTTGGACGCCGCCGGCTCCATGGCGGAAGCCCGCAATGCTGGCAAGGTGCGCCAAGAGGGCAAGGAGTACATCATGCAGGACGGCGACGTCTGCGATTTCAAGATCGGCGGCTAACCGTGCGCTCATAGCGCGTAGGCTGTGGGCATGAGTATTGCCCACATCCTAGATCGCGCAGCAGAGGCCACGCAGTGGCAAGAAGCCCTCTACAAGGATTTGCACCAGCATCCTGAGCTCAGCATGGAGGAGGAGCGCACCCGCGGCGTTATCGCGGATAAGCTCCGGGAGTTTCCTGGAGTTGAGGTGCTGGAATTCGGCGGGGGAGTCGTCGGCATCCTCCGAAACGGCGAAGGCTCGACGGTCCTAGAGCGCGCCGATTTCGACGGCTTGCCCATCACCGAGGACACCGGCTTGGACTACTCCGCTACGGGCGAGGCAATGCATGCCTGTGGTCACGATGCCCACGTGGCCGGGTTACTCGGCGCCACCGAGGCGCTGGCCAAGGCGACCGATGCGTGGTCCGGTACATTCGTCGCCCTTTTCCAGCCGGGCGAGGAAACCGCGGAGGGCGCGCAGTCCATGGTGGATGCAGGGCTCACCGATAAAGTCCCCACGCCTGATGTGGCCTTTGGCCAGCACATCTTCATTGATAAGAACGCCCCAGCCGGCAGCGTACTGATTGCGCCCGGCCCAGTCTTGTCTACAGCGACCTCACTCACGGTCACCGTTTATGGTCACGGTTCCCACGGCTCGATGCCGCACCTCAGCGTCGATCCTGTGGTGCTGGCCAGCTCCATCGTTCTGCGGCTGCAAACAATTGTCTCCCGTGAGGTCGATCCGCACCAGTTCGCCGTGTTGACCGTTGGGGCACTGCAGGCGGGCTCGAAGGCAAACATCATCCCGGACTCGGCGACCCTGCGCATCAACATCCGTGCTTATGATGAGGATGTCAGGGCTCAAATCGTTGAGGCGATTCACCGCATTGTGAAGGCAGAGTGCCGGGCAGCGATGTCCCCGCGCGAGCCAGAGTTTGCGCAGAGTGATAATTACCCCCTCACCGTCAACGATGAAGACGTGACTGAAAAGGTGCGCGCGCAGCTTATCGACGTCCTCGGCAGCGACAATGTTCTCGACATGGAGCCGTGGACGGCGTCCGAAGATTTCTCACGCATCCCCGATGCCTTTGGCGCTCCCTATTGTTTCTGGGGCTTCGGCGGGCGTACCGATGGCGCATCAATTCCCAACCACAACTCGCGATTTGCTCCGGAGCTGCAGCCGACGCTCACCACGGCGACGCAGGCTCTCATCGCCGCTGCTTACGCCTATCTGGGTAATCAGCGTAAGGATGTCCTTAAGGAGTAGCTGGGAACATGGGGCGGTCGACATGCTGCCCGCGCACCCAACTCGAAAGCGTTCGGGTGTAGCGACGTGGTAGGCGAGTTCTCTCCGCTGGAGGCAGTCAAGAAGGCAGGCGCTGCCTGGGTCTGGTTTCCTCCCGTACCCCGGACGATCTCCCAGCCTTCAACGCTAAGTTGGTTGAGGAATTCGCAGAGGGCCAGCACTAAACCTTATGTTTAGTAAAGCCGCGGGTGCGCAACCCGCGGCTTTTGCGTCTTGCTTCCGCTGTAAGGCCTCTATAATGTTAGATATTCCTGAAGGGGAGTAGTTCCCTCGGATACTTTCCGAGATGCCTGGTCGACATACTGGCTTTTCCGCCCGGCCAGCCAGCGTTTGCACAGCCTGCGGCGTGAACGAGACCTTCGGTCCGCACCCGAACCGAAGGAGTTTTCACTTGTCTTCTCTTAGCTCAGAGCAACTGCTGCTCGAGCGCTTTATGAAGCTCTCTATCGCCACCGCAGTGGCCACGATTGCGCTCAAGGTCATCGCTTCCGCGGTGACGGGATCGGTGGGCTTTCTTTCCGACGCCCTCGAATCCGGCGTTAACCTCGTCGCCGCCGTTGTGGGGTTTGTGGCTATCAAAATTGCGGCAAAGCCGGCCGATGCGAACCATCAGTTCGGTCACGGCAAGGCCGAGTATGTGTCCGCGCTGGTCGAGGGTGTGATGATTTTCGTCGCTGCAGCGATGATTATCTACATGGCCATTCGCCGTTTTCTGGATCCGCAGCCGCTGGAGCAGCCTGGGCTTGGCCTCCTGCTGTCGCTTGTGGCTTCCTTGCTTAACCTGGGCGTGGGCCTTCTGCTTGTGCGCGCGGGCAGGCAGCATCGTTCGGCCACCTTGCAGGCGGATGGAAAGCACCTGCTTACCGACGTTTGGACGTCCGTCGGCGTCCTCCTTGGCATCGGCGCGGTCAGCCTCACGGATTGGTTGTGGCTCGACCCAGCCATCGCGTTTGCCGTGGGCCTCAATATTTTGTGGACGGGCTACAAGCTGCTCAAAGAATCACTGAGCTCCCTGTTGTCGGAGTCCCTGCCTAAGGAAGAGCACGCCCAGCTGGACGCGCTTCTCAATGAGCTGGAGGACCACCACCAGGTCTCCTTCACCTCACGCCGCACGGTCGCGGCAGGGCGCCAGCGCCTTGTTTACCTCACCATGGATGTTCCCGGCGAGTGGACGGTACTGCACTCGCACACAATCGCCGACCGCATCGAAGACGCCATCGATGAGCTTTTTCCCGGTGCGGAAGTGTTTATCCATGTCGAGCCCGAAGGAACGGTTCATCGCCGCATCCTACGGATGCCGTAGGCTGGCCACGCCGCGTCCGCCTTCCATGACCCACGGCCAACTGAGGCCATTTCGAGTGAGGACGTTTGCTCGGATCTCATCGGGCACGATCCAATCCTTGTTGGCATAGCCCAGCAGGTATTCGTCGAAGGCAGGGAGTTCGAGCCGGATTTTTAAGGCACCGTCGATTTCGCTCGCGGTGACATCCTCCTGCCAGCCCGCCATCCACAGTCTCTGCCCATCATGGTTAACGGTCGTGGCCTCCGTGCTCGCAAGAGCCTTGGCGGCCTGGGACTTGCTGAGCTTGGACCATGTTTGGAGGTCGGCTACGGACACGGGGCCATGGCCTTCGACATAGCGCTGGGCCAGCTCAGTAAGCGGTTCCTCTGGCTCGCGCTGGACGGTAGGTAGCGCATCGACATGGAGGAAGGTCTCTTGGTTGCCAGCTTTTGGGCCCTGGACTAGGTCACCTGCCCCGCCGAAGGCACGCAATAAGTGGGAGCCGCGACCATCTGTGGGATCCACGCCTGTCTCGGCGAAAAGCTCGTAGACCTCCGCGCGAGTGAGAGGCTCGGTGGCTGCGCCATGTAGTGCTTCCGAAGCTGCTGCCACCATGTCCTCGCTGAGCCCCAAGCTCGGTCGCCGGGATTTCTGGCTGGAGGCCACGCGCGGATAGAGCAAGCGGGACATCCAACGGACGTCGGCAGCCGGCATGAAGTGCAGCGTGCCGCGCTGTGGCCAACAGCGCACCACGCGATACCTTTTTATCTCCTCCACAACCTTGTCTTCGTCACACCCGGCGCGCAGGGAGAGTGCACGAACGCCGGCATCGTAGGTCTGACCCTGCAGGGCGAGGAGATGCTCAGCGACGTCCAGCGCCGAGGCGAGCGATGGCCTCGCGGCCGATGGGGCGAGGCCTTGAGCAATGAGCCGGCGGGCTAGAAGCTCGTCGCGGTTAAGTTCCTTCATGGCTGTCTAGATTAGAGCCGGAAGGTCTTCATCAGCTGCATGCCCGTCGATACCAGCTGGCGGAAGCGTTCCGGCGAGATGTACTCCGACGGCGCAAGCGGGTGCAGGCGCTGCTCGGCCACGGTTCGCTCGTTGGCCCACAGTCGCATGCCGGTAATGCCGTGGCGGTGATTGAGGCCAGACTCCTTGACGCCTCCACCGGGGGCGGCGATGGAGCCATAGGCGGCGGCGAAGCCTTCGTTGATGTTGACCATGCCGGCCTCCAGCTGGGAGGCAACCTTCCACGCGCGGCGGGAGTTTCCGGACCACACGGAGGCAGAAAGACCGTAGGTGGTGTCATTGGCGCGCTGGATGGCCTCGGCATCAGAGCTCACCGCATACACCGCCAGTACTGGGCCGAAGGTTTCGGTGGCATAGAGATCCATCTCTGGGGTCACGCCGGTCAGCACGGTGGGCTCGTAGAAGAAGGGGCCGAGGTCCGGTCGAGCCTTTCCGCCGTAGACCACGGTGGCTCCCTTGGACACGGCGTCTTCGACGTGGGCTTGAACGGCATCGAGCTGGCGTTGCGAGGTCAGCGAGCCGATGGTGGCAGCATCGGAGAATGCCGCCCCGAGCACTTGCTGGTCCAGTGCATTTGTGAGTTCTGCGAGGAACTCCTCAAAGACGCTCTCGTGGACATAGGCGCGCTCGGCGGACATGCAGAGCTGCCCGGAGGAAGAGAATGCGGTGCGCACGGTACCTTGGGCGGTGGACTTAAGGGGGGCGTCGTCAAGCACCAGCATCGGGTTCTTGCCGCCTAGCTCCAGCATGGTGGGGATGAGGCGCCCCGCAGCCTGGGTAGCGATGGACTTACCGGCCTTGGTGGAACCGGTAAAGGAGAGCCCATCCACCAGCGGAACCAGGGCATCACCCACCTCCGCCCCGCGGCCGGGAACCAGCTGCCAAGCGGCCTCCGGAAGGCCCGCCTCAATGGCTAAGCGTCGCAGTAGAATCGCTGTCAGCGTGGTCTGAGAATCCGGCTTGTGGACCACGGCATTACCAGCAGAAAGGGCCGCCAGAACATCGCCCACACCGAGGGACAGAGGATAGTTCCACGGAGAGATAAGTCCCACCACGCCCAGCGGGTAGTGCTGGGTGCGCGTTTTAGTCAGCACGGGAAGCGCGCCGGGGTGGCGGTCGTTTCCGAAAGCCTTGCGGATGTTGACGGCGTAGAAGCGCGCACAGTTATACAGATCCATCAGCTCGTCATAGGCGTGGGAGCGGGACTTGCCGTTCTCGGCTTGGATGAGGTCGAGAATGAGCTCCTCGTTCTCGTGGACGAGGTCGTGCAGGCGCAGCAGGATGGCGGCGCGGTCACCTTGGCCAACGCCGGTACGCGCATAGGTGACTGCCTTCTCGACGTCCCCGGCGGTGGCGACGGGGAAGCTAAAGAGCTCCTCACCGCTAAATGGCGCGTGGGCCTGGTGCTGCTCACCCGTGCCGCGCACATCGCGGGCGGGGTCCGTGTCCAAGAAATTGAGCACTCGCTGGGGCAGACAGGTCTGAGTGAAGGTCTTCATGCGGTCTATTGTCCCAAAAATATGTGATGGCGCTATGAGTCTTTCGAGATTTGTCTCACAAACTAAACTAGTTGTGGTTAGGATGACGCTATGCCAATCCTCGCGACCACTCCACAGGCCCAGGTACGCGCGGCCGTTGAGCCGCTCGTCAGATCAGGAGAAAGCCCAGCGCCCGTGGGCGTTATTGACCTCGCCGCGTTTGACTACAACGCTGCGCAGATGCCGACTCGTGCCGGAGGACTGCCGATCCGCGTGGCCTCGAAGTCAATACGCAGCGTGGCGGCACTTCGCCGCGCCCTCGAGCATGAGGGATACCGGGGTATCCTCGCGTATTCCGTTCCAGAGGCGCTGCATCTGGTGGGAGAGGGCTTCCGTGACATCGTGGTGGCCTACCCGAGCGTCAATCGGAAGGCTCTGCGTGAGCTCGCAGCGGATGACACTGCGTGCGAGGCCATCACCATCATGGTGGATAGTGCTGAGCTCCTAGACCTGCTTGAGGGTTCCCTGCGCGTGGCCATTGACATAGACTGCACCCTCCATTTGCCGGGTGCGGTTATCGGCCCGCGGCGCTCGCCCGTGCGCACACCGGAACAGGTCTCAGCGCTAGCCCATGAGATTCTTCGCCGCGGGCACCGGCTTGTCGGACTCATGGCCTATGAAGGGCAGGTGGCCTCCGTCGCGGATGGCCTGCCAGGTCCGGTGGGGCGGTCAAGCGCTGGTTGCGTTCGAAGTCCATGGCTGACCTTGCCCCGCGACGCCGTGCCTGCGTGGAGGCCGCGCGGGAGGTGTCGGACATCGAATTCGTTAACGGCGGTGGCACGGGCAGCCTTCAAGAATCCGCGGCCGAGGGAACCTTGACCGAGCTGGCCGCTGGATCCGGTTTCTACACACCAGCGATCTTCGATGATTTCACTGGCATCAACCACAAGGCGGCAGCATTCTTCGTCTGCCAGGTCTCCCGCGTTCCCGCGTCGGGCTGGGCCACGGTCAACTCCGGAGGCTGGATTGCCTCCGGGCCACCCGCGAAGGATCGCGTTCCGGTTCCGGTGTGGCCAGAAGGGCTGCGCTATTCCAGCACGGAGGGTGCCGGTGAGGTGCAAACTCCGCTACATGGGGCTGACCTGAACGTCGAGGACTTGGTGTGGTTCCGACACGCCAAGGCCGGCGAAATGACAGAGAACGTCGACCGCCTTTTGGCCGTTGGACAAGACGGCGTTGATGTATGGGACACCTATAGAGGAGAAGGATGGACACTCCGATGACAACCGCATTTAGTAATTGGGCAGGATCGGTCACTACGAAACCGCAGGAGTTTGTACAGCCCTCCCGCATCGACGAGATCCCTGGAATCATTAGCCGCTCCCGCAGCGTGCGTGCTGTGGGTGCCGGCCACTCTTTCAGTCCCATTGCGGCGGGGGGGAGGAGACGATGCTCAATCTCGATCACGTGAGTGGTCTGGTGAGCGTCGACAAGCAGTGCAAGCGCGTCCGTTTCCTGGCGGGCACTCGCTTGCGGGACGTGCCTAAGCTCCTGCGCCCGTTTGGGCTTGCTCTGGCTAACCAGGGTGACGTGGACCCGCAATCGCTGGCGGGCGCGATTTCGACGTCGACCCACGGCACCGGCATCAATTACACAGGCTTTGCGGGCACGGTTACTGGGCTGACGCTTATCGACGCCGACGGTAACACCCGCACCTATTCCATCGACGAAGACCCAGAGCTCCTTCGCCTCGTGGTGGTTAGCGTTGGCGCGCTCGGCGTGGTCGTCGAGGTCGAAATGCAGTGCGTGGATGCCTTCGACCTGCTGGCGGAAGAATCCGGCATTGCCTTCGATGAGCTGATGGACAACTGGGAGGAGCTCTCCCGCAGCGTCGATCACTTCGAGTCCTATTGGTTCCCGCATACCGACCGCGCCATGGTCAAGGCCAACACGCGCCTCGAACCGACTGGGGAGCGCCGCTCACGGCTTAAGCAGCTTATCGACGACGAGCTCATCGGCAACGGTGCCTTCGCCGCGGCCCTAGCGTTGGGGCGCCTTCTTCCCGGGACGATCCCGACGCTCAACAAGTTCGCTACCTCGGTCATCTCTCATAACCGCTACCGTTCCGCTGCTCACGACGTATTTGTCAGCCCGCGCCGGGTTCGTTTCCACGAGATGGAGTACGCCGTGCCGCTTGCCGACGGCCCCGCCACCGTCCGCGAAATCCGCCGCTTCATCGACGAGCAGGATTGGCGGATCGGGTTTCCGATGGAGCTGCGCACGACGGCCGCAGATGACGTTGCTCTCTCGACGGCATCCGGCCGCGAATCTATGTACATTGCCTTCCACATTCCGCGTGCGCTCAACCCGCAGGATTATATGCCGAAGCTGGAGCCGATCCTCCATGCGGCCGGTGGACGCCCGCACTGGGGCAAGATGAACTCCCTGTCCCGAAAGGACTTTGCTCAACTTTATACAAGATTTGATGAGTTCTGTGAGTTGCGCGAAAGGATGGACACTGATTGGAAGTTTGGTTCACCCTACCTGCGGAAACTGTTCGGATAGGGGCGTCGTCAAGCGTGGTACAACCCTGAGGGTGGATTCGAAAGTATCTCTGATCTTTGATAGCGTGTGGAAGTCTTAATTCCATAACGCTGTCGAAGAAGGTGTCTCAAACGTCCTCTGAATCCCAGTCCCTCATTACGCCGACATTCGTGTTTGCGTGGTTGGTCAATTTCGCCCAATTTACGGTTTTTTATCTGCTCGTGACCTTCATGGCGCTCTATGCTGTCGAGCAGTTCCAAGCCTCGGACACAGCGGGCGGGTTTGCCTCAAGCGCCTTCGTGGTGGGGGCGACGATTGCTCGCCTCTTTTCGGGCTACATTGTGGATGCTGCTGGGCGGAAGCGCTCGCTGGTCATCTCCCTCATCGTGGTCACTGTGGCGATGGCGCTGTATTTCCCAGCTCAGTCACTGCCACTGTTGTTTGCTGTCCGCATCTTGCACGGCTTCGGCTATGCGGTGGCGTCGACGGCTGTGATGGCCGTGGCGCAATCGGTGATTCCTGACCATCGCCGCGCTGAGGGAACCGGTTACTTCGCCTTGGGTACAACGTTGGCCACTGCCTTTGGCCCAGCGGCTGGATTGGCGATTGTTCACAGTGCTGGCTATAACACCGTGTTTCTGGTGGCGCTGACACTCACGGTAGTGGCCTTGGGGTTGGGGCTCGTCGTCAAGGCTCCAGCGGAGGAGCGGCGTAGTGTCTCCTTCTCTTTGGGGAATATTGTGCACCCAGCCGTGGCGCCATTCGGTGTCTTCATCCTTTTGGTCGGTGTAGCTTATACGGGCATTATTACCTTCCTGAATGGCTATTCCTCTCACGCCGGTCTGGAGAAAGGCGCTAGCTACTTCTTCTTGGCTTATGCGGTGGTGAGCCTCATCCTGCGTTTTGTGCTGGGCAAGCTGCAGGATCGTCGCGGTGACAACATCATCATCTACTCCTCGCTCGTCTTCTTTATCGCTGGCTTGGCTGTTCTGGCTTCGGCTGGTGCTGATTGGCAGATTGTTGCGGCGGGTGCCTTGGTGGGCATCGGATACGGCTCTATCCTGCCGGCCGGTCAGGCTATCGCTGTGCGTCTGGTGCCGATGTATGAGATGGGTGCGGGCATCTCGACCTTTTTCTTGCTGCTGGACCTAGGCATCGGCTTCGGCCCGATTCTGCTGGGGCAGGTCATCTCCGCGACGGGATACTCCGCCATGTACTGGATGCTGGCGGCTTTGATGCTAGTTGCCTCAGTGGTCTATTTCTTTGTTCATGGGCGCAAGGATATTGCGCGCGGTGATATGCGTTACGAATAAATCACTCACTAGCGTCGCGCTTCCCGACGCCCAGTAGGACCTCCTCGCCCCACGTGCCACCGACATCGCGCGTGGGGCATTAATCGTTTCCTCTTGTGAGTGCTGCTGATTGAGGTTCGAACACATCACCTAACGCGTGATGGTTACCCCCGTTTGTAGTAACGACTTGACGTGAATTCATTGCTGGCTATAGCCATGCGGGGTGTGTGGTACTA
>NZ_KV794854.1:340362-395726 GCF_001808885.1 Corynebacterium sp. HMSC074E01 | reverse complement strand
GGGGGAGATTTCCATGACCACCACCGCCACACGTTCTTCAACCGCTTACTTTTCCATCACCAACCCGGATAATCCACACGCGGTTGCTCGCGCTAAAGCCCGCCGTGCCATCTATGACACCTGGCAGGCAGCCATGCCCAGCCTTGACGCAGACATCAACACCACCGCACTATCCCTAGTAGCTGCCTGGTCACTTCCGGAAGGCCACATCAAATCCGGCCTGCGCGCCATCCACCGCCTTAACAGCCTGCCGAAAGTCAAAGCCATACAAGACACCTTGTGTCTGCTCGACATCGAGTCCTTGATTGCCATTGATCAGCCCATGTCAGCACTAACAGCCCTAACGGATGAAACCCTGGATTTCATCGACACCATCCTGGCCGATTTCTTCACCCCAACCAAGGCGAATCAGGCCTTTCCCTCACGCAGCCAAATTAGACGCAAGGTCCGCGATCTCTGTAAAACCCTGGATGACTCCATAGCCTTTCGCGACACCCGCCCGAAAGACACCTACCACTTTTCTTCCAACGGTACGTCTGCGTGGCTAGAACTCCAAGTAAAAGAAGGCACTGGCATTAAACTCGATGCCTTTATCCGTAAGACGGCAACTCAGCACGACCTGACGATCCCTGAAGCAGTCATCAAACTCTTAAGCGGTGAAATACAACCACCAGCTACCGTAGTGCTACACACCTACCAAGCCTGCGATATCGAGAATGCTCCAACCTATGTTGAAGGTTTCGGGTGGCGGCAAGAGGCCATGCCGCATGATAAAACCCGGGATTTAACCGGTGATATTCCTGAAGCAGACGGCTACCAACCAGGAATCATCATGCGCAAGCATGTGGAAGGACGCGACGGGACCTGCCGAGTCGGCGGCTGTGAAGAACCCGCCTTTCTTACCCAACTCGACCACCGGCATAACTGGGCCGATGGTGGGCCAACCCACCCGAAGAACCTGGCATGCCTATGCCAAGGCCATCACAATATGAAAACTGATGGCACCTTGAACTACCTGCTAGATCCCTACAGTGGGGATGTCATCTGGCTTTTCGCTGACGGCACCTGGACAATCACCGAAGCTGACGGGCCACTAGCGCCTAAGCAGAAACGATGGGCACAAACAGTCGCCCAACACATCACCACCACCAGAAAACGCATCCGCGAAGAAGCCCAACAGCTCAAACAAGAACTCGACGACTACGCACAACAACAAGCCAAAGCCAAGACCGAAGCCCAGACCGACACCGACAGCAGCGAGGACATCCCTTTCTAAACCCCGTCGCCTCAAACGACGACAAAAGAGCCGAAGGGCCCCGTCGTTTCAAACGACGAAAAACTCAAAACACACCCCTTACAAGGATTCAACCCAGACTCGTCGTCTCAAACGACGGCACCCCCCACAGTCCAGGAAGAACCAGAAAGAAAGGTAAACCCCAAGAACACACCCACCGTCGCCACAGACGACGACCCCAAAGCACCAAGTATCGAGCTCTAAACTGACACCGTCGAAAAGAACGACGAGGAAGGTCCTTCGATTGGCGCAGAAATGCCAAAGCCTTCCTTCACGATTCGTGCGTGTCAGGAAGGCTTGGGAGGGGCGGGAAGAGTTATGCAGTCGTGTTGACCGGCTGGCTCTCGAGCTCGTCTGCGTCTTGGTCCTCGTTCATTATGTGTGAGGCTCCGTTACCAGCAGCGTCCCAGACGGCTTCGTCTTGAATGCCGGCGCGCTTGGCCACGATGGTGGCACACAGCGACTGACCCGTGACATTAACGGCGGTGCGGCCCATGTCAATGATGGGTTCGATGGCCAGCAAGAGACCCACACCAGCGAGTGGAAGGCCCAGCGTGGAGAGCGTCAAGGTTAGCATGACAGTGGCGCCTGTCGTGCCGGCTGTAGCTGCGGAACCAATGACGGAAACGAAGATGATGAGAAGGTACTGGGTCGGGGAAAGGTCAATTCCATAGAACTGTGCAATGAAGATAGCGGCGATGGCCGGGTAGACGGAGGCGCAGCCGTCCATCTTGGTGGTTGCGCCTAGTGGGATGGCGAAAGAGGCGTATTCGCGGGGCACGCCCATGGCCTTTTCCGTAAAGCGTTGGGTAACTGGCATGACGCCCATGGAGGAACGGGTGACGAAGCCGAGGGAGAAGACGGGCCACACGCGCTTGTAGAAGCCAACAACCGGGATCCGGTTGAAGACGAGCACGGCGGGGTAAACCACGAAGATGACGAGTGCAAGGCCCACATACATAGCGAGGACGAACTTGCCCAAGGAGCTGAGTGCATCCCAACCATAGGTGGACACGGCTTTACCGATGAGGGCGGCGGTGCCAATCGGGGCGAGGCGGATGATCCACCAGAGGACCACCTGGATGACCTTGAGGAAGGACTCGGTAAAGCGCAGGAAAGGATCAGCCGCCTTGCCGGCCTTGACCGCGGCGATACCGAGAGCCAAGGAAATGACAAGGAGTTGAAGGGCGCCGAAGCTGAGGGAGACTTCGCCGTCGCTAAGCGAGGCCTTGAGTCCAAAGAAGTTGGAGGGGACGAGCTGCTGGAGGAATGCGGTCCAGGAGCCAACGTTGGAAGGGTCGGAGGCGGTGGAGGCGTCGACAGTCGTGCCTACTCCAGGCTTCATCACGAGGGCGACGAGAATGCCAGCCAAGACGGAGAAGAAGGCCGTGATGGCAAACCATACAAGGGTAGAGATTGCCAGCGAGGCGGCGTTAGCCACCTTGCGCAGGTTGGCAACCGAGGTGACGACAGCCGCGAAGATGAGCGGCGGGACCATCACCTTGAGCAATTGGACGTACGCGCCGCCGACGCCGGACAGGGTGTCGGAGAGCCACTCAGACTCCATGCCGGAGGCGATGAAACCGAGAATGAGACCGATGATGAGACCGGCGATGACTTGGGCGCCAAAGCCGGTGGCCCACGAGGGCAGCGTGCGTGAGGATGCACGAGAGGAAGTGTCTGACACGAGATTTTCCTTCTAGACAGTGTTGTATAGAAATGGACCATTTAGTTCGGTACGATCATACCGATCGGTTCACTTGAACTTATAACACCGTACGCTGCCCAGAAATTCCCCCGCAAATTATGGGATACGCTTGGTCCATTCATCGTTGAGGAATTTGGTGTCGACGAGGTGGCGGGCGGCGGCGAGGGAGTCGTCGGAAAGCTCGGCGTCGATGGCGCCATAGCGGGTGGCGAACTCGCGCGCCATGGTCTCGATGATCTCCTCGCGGGGCACGCCAGTCTGGCGGCGGAGCGGGTCGACGCGCTTCTTTGCGCTGGCAAGACCCTTGGACGAGACCTTGACCTTGCCGATGCGCAAGACCTCCATCATCTTGTCCGCATCGATGTCATAGCTCATCGTGGTGTGATGCAGTACCGCGCCCTTACGGCGCTTCTGGGCGGCGCCGCCAATCTTGCCGCCGTCCGAGGTGATGTCATTAATCGGCACGTACCATGCATTGACGCCAAGCTTGTTCAGCGCCGCGAGCACCCACTGGTCCAGGTATTCGTAGCTGGCCTCGTAGGAATAGCCGGCCACGAGCGACTCCGGGGCGTACAGGGAATAGGTCACGCAATTGCCACCCTCCATGAACATCGCGCCACCGCCGGAGATTCGGCGCACCGGAACAATGCCGTGCTTGTCGACGCCCTCCTGATCCAGCTCATTGGCATAGGACTGGTAGGAACCGAATACGACGGCACGATCTTCCCATTCCCAAAATCGGAGCGTGGGCCCACGCTTTCCTTCAGCAACTTCGTTGAGGAGAACCTCGTCAAGTGCGACATTTACGGGCGTGGGGAGAACACCTGGGCGCAGGATCTCCCAGTGGTGGTCGGTGAAATCGGTGCCACCAGACAGCGCGCGCTTAACGGTGACGGCAAGGTGGTGGGTGTCAAAGCCATGGAGAGCTACGGGTGAATCGATTCGTGCAAGGGCTGCATCGAGGCGGGACTGGATCTCTTCTGTCGAGGTGGCGGTGGTGGTGCCGACCAAGGCGGGGGCTAGTGCCTCATAGGCCTCCTCAGGCTCGAGGAAGAAGTCGCCGGAAACCTTCGCGGCAGTGACGGTGTTGTCGGTGTCTAAATCGAGGTCAACGACGAGCAACTTGCCGCCGGGGACCTTGAGCTCAAAGTGCTTAGTGTGGTTCATAGTTGTCAGCGTACTCAGCGGTGCTGTTCGGAGAGGCGGGGTAGTGGCAGCTGGAAAACGCTGGGGCAAGCAAGTAGGTTTAAGGTATGTCACGTTTTAGCCCACTGAACTGGCCCGTCGTGCGCCAGATCCGGAACAAGGATGCCTTCGGTCGCGATGTGTCTACGCAGTCGGCTAAGAGCGAAGATCTGCGCGGACGCACCGTAGACGCGGACCGCGTGGTGCAATCGGTGTGCCCCTATTGCGCGGTGGGCTGTTCCCAGCGCGTCTATGTCAAGGATGACAAGGTCATCCAAATCGAGGGCGATCCGGACTCCCCAATTTCCCGCGGGCGTCTGTGTCCTAAGGGCTCGGCCTCTGAGCAGCTCATTAACTCCTCGACTCGCATCACCACGATCAAGTACCGAGCACCCTACGCCACCGAATGGCAGGAGCTCGATGAAGAGACCGCGATGAACATGATCGCGGACCGCTTCGTGGAATCGCGCGCAAGGCACTGGGAGGACGTCGATAAGCAGGGGCGTCCCCTTAACCGCACGATGGGTATCGCTGGGCTGGGCGGTGCGACGCTGGATAATGAGGAGAACTACCTCATCAAGAAGCTGTTTACTGCCACCGGCGCCATTCAGGTGGAAAACCAGGCGCGCATATGACACTCCGCCACCGTTCCTAGTCTAGGAACTTCGTTTGGCCGCGGCGGCGCAACCCAACCGCTGCAGGATATGGCGAATGCGGACTGCATCGTCATCGAGGGTTCTAACATGGCGGAATGCCACCCAGTTGGTTTCCAATGGGTCGTTGAAGCCAAGAAGCGCGGCGCGCGCATTATTCACGTTGATCCGCGTTATACGCGTACGTCTGCCTTTGCGAACCGTCACATCGGTATTCGCGGTGGCACCGACGTGGTGTTGCTCGGCGCGATTATCAAGTACGTGCTGGATAATGACCTGTATTTCCACGATTATGTGGTGAATTACACCAACGCGGCGTCGATAATTTCGCCGGGCTTTAAGGACACCGAGGATTTGGAGGGCCTGTTCTCTGGATACGACGCAGAGAAGGGCAAATATGTCACGGACTCGTGGCAATATGTCCAAAAGCCCGAGGGCTCCTCGTGGAACGTGGAGAAGGACATGACGCTGGAGGACCCGAACACGGTCTTCCAGATTCTCAAGCGCCACTACTCGCGCTACACCCCGGAGATGGTGGAGGAGACCTGCGGTATTTCGCCGGAGGACTTCTACTACTTGGCGGATTCCATTGCGCAGAATTCCAACCCGGAGCGCACGACGTGCTTCGCCTACGCGCTGGGCTTTACCCAGCACACTTTGGGTGCACAGTTCATCCGCACCGCGGCAATCCTGCAGCTGCTCATGGGTAACGTGGGCCGCCCCGGTTCCGGCATCATGGCGCTACGCGGGCATGCTTCGATTCAGGGTTCGACGGATATCCCGACCCTGTTCAACTCGCTTCCGGGCTACCTGCCCATGCCGCATGTGGACCAGGAAACCTGGGCGGATTACCTGGATTCTTTCCGCGCGGCGGACCAGAAGGGCTTCTGGCAATTGGGCGAGAACTACGCGGTCTCGCTCATGAAGTCCTACTGGGGCGATGCTGCTACCAAGGAGAACGACTGGGGCTTTAACCTCATGCCGCGCCTCTCTGGAGCACACTCGACCTATGAGACCTTGCTGGCCATGCTGCGCCATGAGGTAGAGGGCTACTTTGTCTTCGGTCAGAATCCGGCGGTGGCGCAGTCCAACGGTGGTATGCAGCGCCGCGGTCTCGCTTCCCTGAAGTGGCTGGTGGTACGCGACTTCCAAGAGATTGAGACCGCAAGCTTCTGGAAGGATTCGCCGGAGATTAAGAACGGCGAGCTGAAGACTGAGGACATTGCTACTGAGGTCTTCCTCATGCCGGCAGCTACCCACGTGGAGAAGTCCGGAACTTTTACCCAGACTCAGCGCATGGTCCAGTGGCGTTTCCAAGCGGTTCCGCCGCCTGGGCAAGCGCGCAGTGAGGCGTGGTTCTTCTACCAGCTGGGCAAGAAGATTAGGGAGCGCCTCGCGGATTCGACTGATCCGCGCGACCTGCCAATCAAGTCCGTAACTTGGGACTACACCGAAGATGAGCACGGCGATCCGAGCTCGGATGAGATTTTGCGGGAGATCAACGGTTACTATCTCGACGGCCCGAAGAAGGGGCAGCTCTTGCCTGCCTTTACAGAAATGCGTACCGATGGCTCCACCTCCGGCGGTTGCTGGATTTACACCGGTGTGTACAAGGACGGCATCAACCATGCCGCGAAGAAGGTTCCGGGTTCGGAGCAAAACGAGGTTGCTCTCGACTGGGGTTGGGTCTGGCCGGCCAATCGCCGCATCTTGTACAACCGTGCTTCCGCAAAGCCGGATGGAACTCCGTGGTCGGAGCGCAAGAAGTACATCTGGTGGGATGAAGAGCAAGGAAAGTGGGTTGGCGATGACGTGCCCGACTTCCCGTTGACGAAGCGCCCGGACTACGTGGCACCTGTCGACGCCATTGGCCCTGATGCCCTCGATGGCGACGATCCGTTTATCATGCAGGCCGACGGCCTAGGCTGGCTGTTCGCGCCGAAGGGATTGTCTGACGGCCCGCTGCCGACTCACTACGAGCCGCAAGAATCACCGGTACACAATGCGCTGTACAAGCAGCAGCAGTCGCCGACGCGTCTGACAATTAAGCGCGAAGACAACCTCTCCCGCCCGGAGCCGGGGGAGCGCGGTGCTGATGTTTTCCCGTTCGTCTTCTCCACCTATCGCCTGACGGAGATGTATACCTCGGGTGCGATGTCACGCCGCCTGCCTTATTTGGCGGAGCTGCAGCCGGGACTCTTCTGCGAGGTGGACAAGGAGCTGGCCGCCAAGCGTGGATTGGTCAACGGTGAGTGGGCCACCATCGTGTCCCCACGCGGTGTCATCGAGGCACAGGTTCTGGTAACGGACCGCATGGAGATGCTTACTATCAATGGTGAGGACTTCCACCAGATCGGTCTGCCGTATCACTACGGAGAATCGGAGACCACCGAGGTAGCCGGCGATGGCGCCAACGACCTGTTGGGCCTGACCCTGGAACCAAACGTATTCATCCAGAATTCCAAGGTGGGCGCGTGCGATATCCAGCCGGGCCGCCGCCCGCGTGGCGAGGCACGTCTTCAGCTCTTGCACGAGTACCAAGAACGAGCACACCTCACCGTGGACTCCGGCAACCGGATCCTGGATGTTGACGATGCCTTCAGCACTGAGAAAGCAGCTACCGAGGACAACACGGGTGATGATGCGACTGCTGGAAACGTCGCCGACTATGAAGGCAAAGAAAGCTAAGGAGGACCAATGGCTAATCTTTTGACCGAAAAGGCTGATAAGCACGGCTATGAGTCCTATCAGCGCATGGCTTTCTTTACGGATACCTCGATTTGCATTGGCTGCAAGGCCTGCGAGGTGGCGTGTAAAGAGTGGAACCGAAACCCGGTTGAGGGGTACGCGGTCACCGGTGACTCTTATGACAACACTGGTTCGCTGGGCGCCAATACTTGGCGCCACGTGGCCTTCATTGAGCAAAGCAACGAGCGTATTCAACAGGCTCGCGAGGAGGGACGGAAACTTGTTTCGCTAGGCATGCCCAAAGCTTCCGCCCCAAGCATGACCCCGGATACCGATGATTTCCGGTGGTTGATGTCCTCCGACGTGTGCAAGCATTGCACCAACGCTGGATGCTTGGACGTGTGCCCGACAGGCGCGCTGTTCCGTTCCGAATTCGGCACCGTCGTGGTCCAAGATGATGTGTGCAATGGTTGCGGGACATGCGTGGCCGGTTGTCCGTTCGGCGTGATTGAGCGCCGCGATGACGGCGGCGTGACGCTGAAGGCGGATAAAACGGCCACCGTGGACTACCAGGTTCCGGACCACGCGGGCGTAAACGTGTTGGCAAAGCTGAAGCAACTCAAGCCGCAGGGCCCCGACCATACACCGGGACAGGCCATGCCCATTAAGAATCTGGGCGTGGCCCAGAAATGCACCATGTGCTATGACCGCCTGAAAATTGGTGAGCAGCCTGCCTGCGCCAAGACCTGCCCGACGGACTCCATCCAATTCGGCCCCTACGAGGAGATGCTTGCCGCAGCGCGGGAGCGCGTGCGCGTCCTCCACGAGCAAGGGCTGACGGAGGCTCGTCTCTACGGAGCAAACTCGCAAGATGGTGTTGGGGGAACGGGATCAATCTTCTTGTTGCTCGACTCTCCTGAGGTTTATGGGCTGCCGCCGGATCCGCGCGTGCCCACGGCGGATTTGCCGCAGATGTACAAGACCGCAGCGAAAGCTATCGGAGGAATGGCGCTGGCTGTGGCCGGGGCATTCATGTTGGGAGGCCGCAAGTGAGCGAGTTTGATGAGTACCGCCCGCCGCAGGAGCCTAGGCGCAGGCGTGGCGGCGGCAAGAAGCGCCGGCGTGGACGAGTCGGAGCCGGCGCACAGGATGGTTCCAAAGAAGAGCGCATGGCCGAGGACTTCGAGTTCTCCTCGTATTACGGCAAGCCAGTAGTCAAGGCCCCGCCGTGGGAGTGGCCCATCGGCGGCTATTTCTTCCTCGGCGGCGTGGCCGGCGGTTCTGCGATGTTGGCCGCCGGTGCCCAGGCCACTGGGAACGCACCGCTGAAACGCTCGACGCGGTTGACGGCTTTCTCCGCGGCGTCGGTAGGTTCGGTCTTTTTGGTGCTGGACCTCGGCCGCCCAGAGCGCCTGCTCAACATGTTCCGCGTCTTCAAGGTGACCTCGCCGATGTCCATCGGCTCGTGGATCCTGGGCAGCTTCGCTTCCGCCGCGGCCCTGCCCGCGGTCGTGGAAGCGGACGAGCTGGTCGGTGGTGTGCTGCCGGAGCCGCTTCGCCGCCTCCTCAATAAGGCCGCGGGCCCAGCAGGCGCTGTCGCCGGCGTGCTTGGCGGACCGCTGGCGGGTTACACCGCGGTGCTGTTGGCCAACACATCAAACCCGACGTGGAATGACGCGAAGAAGCACCTGCCCTATGTGTTCGTGTCCTCGGCCTCGGCAGCGGCGTCGGGTGCTGTCATGGTCTTTACCCCGGTGGAGAATGCGGGCGCGGCACGAGCGCTCGGTATTACTGCCGCAGCGGCCGATCTGGCCGCGACCCGTGTCATGGAAGCGAACATGGAGCCTGAGCCTCTTCGCCCGCTGCACGAAGGCACGCCCGGGAAACTCATGAAGGCCTCTGAGGCGCTCATCGCCGCGGGTGGGGTGGGAACCGTAATCGCGTCGGCGACAAAGTCGCGCGCGGTGTCGGTGGTATCCGGCGTGGCGCTCATGGCGGGATCCGCGTGCACGCGCTTTGGCGTGCTCAACGCTGGGCTGGAGGCGGTGAAGGATCCGTCGACAAGCATTGGCCCCCAAAAGCGGCGCGCTGAAGCCCGCCGCAGGGCAGAGGGCCTCAGCCATTCGACGGTGACTAGCGGATAGAAATCCGTGCATCGCCCGGCACAGTCCGGCCAATGACTGGGTAGCCGGGAACCTCGCCGATGACGAGGAGTCCACCGGATGTTTGGGCATCGGCGAGGAAAATCAAGTCTTCCTCGCTCAAATCTGTGTCGAGGTGGGGGCGCACCCAATCCAGATTGCGGCGCGAGCCACCCGGGATGAAGCCATCCGCCAAGGCATCCTTGGCACCTTCAATCGCAGGAACAGCTGAGAAGTCCAGCTCTGCGCCTATACCGGAGGCGCGGCACATCTTGTAGAGATGGCCCAGAAGACCAAAGCCGGTGACATCGGTTGCCGCGCGCACCCCGGCCGCCACGGCTGCCGCAGAGGCATCCCGATTAAGCGCGGTCATGGAGTCCACCGCGGCCTGGGAGACCTCACCGGTGGTTTTGTGCTTGTTATTGAGGATGCCCACGCCAATCGGCTTGGTCAGCGTGATGGGAAGTCCAGCTTCGGCGGCGTCGTTGCGCAGGATTTTATCCGGGTGGACGATACCCGTGGCTGCCAAACCATAGGTGGGTTCCGGTGCGGTGATGGAGTGGCCGCCGGTAATGGAGATGCCGGCCTGAGATGCCACGTCCATGCCGCCGCGCAGAACCTCGCGCAAAATGTCGAGACCAAGCACCTCGCGTGGCCAGCCAACCAGGTTGATGGCGGTGATGGGGGTGCCGCCCATGGCGTAGACGTCGGAAAGCGCATTGGCAGCAGCCACGCGGCCCCAGTCATAAGGGTCATTGAGCATCGGCGTGAAGAAATCCGCGGTAGAGATGACCGCCAGGCCGTTGGGGATGCGCACGGCGGAGGCATCGTCGCCGTCGTCAAGCCCGACCAGCACGTTGGGGTCCGCGGTGCCCACGAGGCCCTCCACAGCAGACTCGAGTTCTCCCGGGGGAATCTTGCAGGCGCAACCGCCACCGGCGGCAAAGGACGTAAGTTTAATGTCAGTCATAAGTCCTACTTTAGCCCCGTGTAAGGTGAGCAGACGGAGGCGTACGTGTCCTGGTGGGCGCCCCGGTCTTCAAAACCGGTGAGGCCGAGCATCTCGGTCTGGCAGGTTCGATTCCTGTCCGTCTCCGCCATGTGCGCAGCTAGGAGGAACTTTGATGACTGACCCCCGCCGCTTTATCCCGAAGATGGATGAGATCCTCCAGTACCCGGCGGTGCAGGATGCCCACCACCGCCTGGCGCCGCACTCGGTGCGCGGGATCATCGACGCCGTGCTTGCCGACGCCCGCTCCGGCTCCCTCGCCCCCTCCCAGATTGAGGAGGAGCTGGCCACCAGGCTCGATGCTGTGCAGCCATATTCCTTGCGCCACGTCATCAACGCCACTGGCGTCATCATCCACACGAACTTGGGCAGGGCTCCTTTACCGCCGGCAGCGGTAGATGCGCTAGTGTCCGCGGCATCGTATACGGACGTTGAGATGGATCTGGACAGCGGCCTGCGCTCACGAGATAGGGGCCGCGCGGCCGTTGATGCGGTATTGGCTGCATGCCCCGGCGCGGAGGATGCGCTGATAGTGAACAACGGTGCCTCCGCGCTGCTGTTGGCTACGGCGGCCTTGGCCCCTGGCAAGGAAGTCATCATCTCCCGCGGTGAGCTCATCGAGATTGGCGCGGGATTCCGCTTGCCCGAGCTCATCGAGTCCACGGCCACCCGCTTGCGCGAGGTCGGCGCTACGAACCGCACTCACCTGGCGGACTATGAGCGGGCGATGGGGGAGGACACGGGAGCCATCTTGAAGGTGCATCCCTCCAACTTCCTGATCAGTGGGTTCACTTCTTCGGTATCGGTTGCTGAGCTTCGTGCGCTCACCGACTTGCCGCTCATCGTGGATATCGGTTCGGGGTTGCTTAGACCAGATGACGCGCTGCCGGCAGAACCCTCCGCCAGCGAGGCTCTTCGCGATGGCGCCGACGTTGTCCTCTTTTCAGGGGATAAGCTGCTCGGCGGCCCGCAAGCCGGGGTGCTCGTCGGTGCAAAGGAAGCGATTACTGCGTGCAAGAAAGATCCGTTGGCGCGGGCGGTGCGCATCGATAAGCTACGGCTCAACGCGCTCGAGGCCTCTCTGTCCACGCCCTCCAACGCCGTGCAGGACGCGCTCCACATTGATCCGCAGCGCCACCGCGAGCGCACGGAGAAGGTGGCAGCGGCAGTTGGCGGTGAGGTCGTCGAACACGCCGGACGCGTCGGCGGTGGCGGGGCACCCGAGGTGCCGCTACCGGGGTGGGCCGTGGCGTTGCCAGAGGAGTTGGCACGGCCGTTGCGGTTGGGTGAGCCTCCTGTGGTGGCGCGCGTGAATCAGGGGCGCTGCCTGGTGGATGTGCGGTGTGTGCCGGAGGCACAGGATGCCGAGCTCATCGCGGCATTGCGGGCGGTGATCTAGGTGTATGTAGTGGCCACTGCGGGGCACGTGGATCACGGCAAGTCGAGCCTGGTCAAGGCGCTGACGGGGATGGAACCGGACCGCTGGGAGGAAGAAAAGCGGCGCGGATTGACCATCGATTTAGGATTTGTGTGGACGAGGCTGGGCTCGGGCGCGGACGTCGCATTTGTCGATGTGCCGGGGCACGAGAAGTTCTTGGGCAACATGCTGGCCGGGGTGGGGCCGGCATCGGTGGTTCTCTTTGTGGTGGCGGCCGATGAAGGCTGGCAGGCGCAGTCCACCGATCATCGTGACGCGTTGCGTGCCCTGGGAATCGAGCACGGCGTGGTGGCGCTGACTCGTGCTGATAGGGCTGATACTGCCCGCCGGGCAGAGGTAGCCGCGCAGGTCAAAGCAGAACTGGCTGGAACAGCGCTTGCCGACGCTCCCGTAGTCGAAGTCTCGGCGAAGACCGGCGAGGGCGTGGAGAAGCTGCGTGCCGAACTGGACCGGGTTCTCGCCGGTATGCCCACGTCGGATCCGCAGGCGCGCGTGCGGTTGTGGGTGGATCGCGCCTTCAGCGTGAAGGGCGCTGGAACCGTGGTGACGGGAACGCTGGCGGCCGGGACGGTTTCGGTAGGCGATGGCCTTGAGCTCAGTGGGCAACGCGTCACGGTGCGTGGGGTGCACAGTGAGAACAAGGCAGTGGACAGCGCTGCACCCGTCACGCGCGTGGCGCTCAACTTGCGCGGGGTGGCTGCGGACCAGGTTCATCGCGGAGATGCTTTGCTTAGCCCTGGGTGCTGGCGTGTGCTCGACACCGTGGATGTGCGGCGAACGTTCGGTACTGACATGAGCGAGCTTCCGCAGAACCTCGTGGTGCACATCGGCACCGCGGGAGTGGGCGCGCGGCTGCGGCCTTTAAGAGGTGAGTTCGCGCGGTTGACTCTGGAAAGCCCGTTACCGCTTACTTTGCTCGATAGGTTTGTGGTGCGCAGTCCGGGCGGGCGGCACGTCGTGGCCGGTTTAGAAGTGGTGGATGTGCACCCAGCTGAATTAAATAGGCGCGGTGATGCCAAGAAGCGCGCTGTTGAGCTAGAAGCTTTAGAAGCAACGAACCCGGCCCAGTGGCTCAAGCGCTGTGGCTACGCGGAGCTGCGTGGTCTTGTGCGCGACGGCTTTTCTGTGGCAGAGAAGCCGGCGGGAGTCATTGAGTTCCGCGACTGGTGGATCGCCGCCAGTCAGGTCACTGCGTGGAAAGGGGCTTTGATTCAGGCTGTGGAAGCCCATGCCGAGGCGAATCCGCTCTCCCCGGGGCTGACGAAGGCAGCGGCCATGGATGCACTGGGACTGACCGAGCCGGCCTTGTTAGGCCTAGCGGTAGCAGCTGCCAAGCTCGAGACAGTTGATGGCGTGCTGCGCATGCCCGGGCAGACCGTCGACCTCGGCCCCGCGGAGAGGGGAGTGGCGGAGCTCGAGCGGCGACTGCGCGAGGACCCCTTTGCTGCCCCGGAAGCGGAAGACCTCAAAGAGCTGGGACTGGGACCGAAAGAGCTGGCCGCTGCTGAACGCGCCGGTCGCCTGCTCCGGCTGGCCAACGGTGTGGTGCTTCTGCCTTCAGCTCCGCGCGAGGCACTCGCCGTGGTCTCACAGTTGGAACAGCCCTTCACCCTCTCGGAGGCGCGCAAGGTACTTGGAACGACGCGCCGGGTTGCCATCCCGGTGCTGGAGCACCTCGACGCCACGGGGGCGACGCGCCTAGTCGACGGAAAGCGATTCGTGCGCGCGGCAGGGGCAAAGGAACCAAAGTAACGGCACCATTTGTGGCCGGATTTCGGAGAAATCCCAGGTCAGTGTATTAGGTTAAGCGCATAAGGTGCCAGTTAAAAGGTGTCTTTGGGGGACGCGAAGGCGCGTGGACCGGCCGGCAGCGGTGAGGCAAGGGGATCGGCCGGGGCAGTGAACTCCCAATCGGCATTGGGGTTGAGCACTGGCGGGATAGCAGGCTTGTTCGGGTCGATCGGCAACGGCGGGACTGCGGGGGCGAAGAGCTCGGCGGGGTCTATCGGAAGGTCCACTGCGATGCGGCCCGCGGCAGCA
Source organism: Corynebacterium sp. HMSC074E01 (assembly GCF_001808885.1). Taxonomy (NCBI): domain Bacteria; kingdom Bacillati; phylum Actinomycetota; class Actinomycetes; order Mycobacteriales; family Corynebacteriaceae; genus Corynebacterium; species Corynebacterium sp. HMSC074E01. Next base: position 381,570 of record NZ_KV794854.1, on the reverse strand, counting down.
TAAGCACGGGCGGCAAGGGAGGCACCGGATTGGGTGGCGGCCGCGAACGCGGCGGCCAGCGCTGGGGCATCGGAGAGCCCCGCGCACGGACCGAGGACGAGGTTGTCGTGGGTGGCGAGGACGGTGTCGTCGAGAAGCACGAGCGTCACGAAGAACTGTTCCGTGCCCATCGTGCGGAGCTGATATGCGGTGAGCTCGCCTTCCGCGACGCGAACAAGCGCGCCCTGTCCGCCGTTGAGCAGCGCGGTACCCGCCGGCTGATTGTTCGCGGGAATCATCCACGGGTCGAGCCCCAAGGCAACGGCGACCTCCACCTCGCCGTCAATAATCTCGACGGTGGCCTGCGTCGTTGGAGTCATTGCCGCAGAGCGCAGACGATTCAGCGCGGGATACTCAGCGGACTCTTCGCCATCGAGCGCACCGAGAAAACCGAAATCCGATCGCACACGCCAGCCGCCAGTAGCGGGATCGGGGAGCAAGGAAACGCCGACAAGCGCAGGCTGGTGTGCCAAACCCGGGATGCTCAACGCGGTGGAGAAGTTCACGTGCTCAAGAACCGCGACGTGCTCGACACCAAAATAAGAAGGAGCTAGCGGATACAGCGCCATGGTTGCGACAGTCACCTCATGAGTCAGATGGGAAGCGATGGACTTCTCTCAAGCTTACGCAGGAGCCGGAACTCGGATACGGTCGATAGGAGACTAAAAACAACATATCGATTAAGGAGTGAAGACCCATCTCGGCTGATTCTCACAGTTCGGTGAATAACACCGACAAGAGCAAGAAGCGCACGCGCGAGGCCAAGCGGATTCTAAAAGACATAATTTATCCGCACAACATTCACCCGGCCTTGGTACCGGGCGTGTCCATCGAAGACCAGAAGGTCAAGTATGGGGTGGACAAACCCATCTTGATCGTCGTGGGCGGACTCATTGTGGCCTTTGTGGCCTGGGGTGTCTTTGCACCCGATCAGGTTTTCAATGCATCCTCGGCGGCTTTGGATTGGGTCATGCGCAACCTGGGCTGGATTTTTACCGCCCTGGCAACCTTCCTGATGTTCCTGCTCCTCATCCTTGCTTTCTCCAAGTACGGAAAAATCCCCTTGGGCGTGGATGGTGAGAAGCCAGAATTCTCCACGGTGAGCTGGGCAGCGATGCTCTTTGGCGCCGGTATCGGAATCGGCATTATCTTCTTCGGCCCTTTCGAGCCCCTAAGCTACTACCTTTCGCCGCGCCCCGGCTCCTATGAGGCAGCCAGCGATGAGGCTGTCATGGGCGCGATGGCGCAAGCGGCAATGCACTGGGGAATCAATGCCTGGGCAATCTATGCCATCGTGGGACTCTGCGTGGCCTATGTGTCTTACCGGCGCGGGCGAGTACCGCTAATGAGCTCCATTCTCATGCCGCTTTTTGGCAACCGCGAAACGGATTCCACGCCCGCACGCATCATCGACGGCCTAGCCATCATCGCCACGCTCTTTGGCACGGCGGCAACGCTCGGCATTGGTGCGTTGCAGATTGGCCGCGGCGTGGAGATTGTCAGCGGCTGGTCCGCCACGGGCAACACGGCGGCCTTGGTCATCATCATCGTGCTCTCCATCGGCACGATCTTCTCCGCGGTCTCGGGCGTATCGAAGGGTATTCGCTGGCTGTCCAATATCAACCTGGTCTTAGCGCTGGGGCTCGCGGTCTTCTTCTTCGTCGTGGGGCCCACCGCCTTCTTGGCCAACATGCTGCCCGCCGTCATCATTGAGTACCTCGATGAGATGCCGAGCATGCTCTCCGCCAATATGGGCCAAGGCGAAGAGATGGTGTCATTCCTGTCCTCGTGGACCACGTTCTACTGGGCTTGGTGGGTGTCCTGGTCACCCTTCGTAGGTGTATTCGTGGCCAAGATTTCCCGCGGCCGCACCATCCGCCAATACATTTTGGGCGTCTTGCTCATTCCTTCCGCGATCATCGTCTGCGCCTTCACCATTCTGGGTGGCACCACGATTTGGTTGCAGCGCCGCGACGGCGATATCGCCCCCGATGGGACGATTGACTCCATGCCGCCGGCCGAGGACATCTTCTTCACCGTCCTGGATCACCTGCCGGGCGCGCAGATCATGGCGCCGCTCGTGTTGGTGATGCTCATCGTCTTCTTCATTACCACGGCGGATTCCGCGTCCATCGTGAACTCGCAGCTCACGCAGCGCGGTAACCCGAACCCGAAGCCGGGCGTCACCATTTTCTGGGTCGTGTGCATGGCCGGCATTGCTGTCGTGATTCTGCTGGCAGGCGGCCGCAATGCCCTGCAAGGCCTGCAGAACCTTATTACCGTGACGGCTCTGCCTTTCGCGGTCATCATTGTGCTCATGTGCATCGCGCTGATTCGAGAATTGCGGCACGACCCCGCGGCCATCCGTACCTTTTACGAGGATCAGGCAATTTCCAACGCCGTCATCCATGGCGTGCGCGAGCACGGCGATAACTTCGCGCTAGCCATTGAGCCGACTGCGGTTGACTCCGATTACGCCACCGGTGCGGAGTTCGATTCCACCGCAGCGGAAGTCACCGAATGGTACGCACGCACGGATGAAGAAGGCCACGCGGTGGGCTATGACTATGAAACCGGCGAATACACTGACGATGATCCAACCGTGAAGGATGGCGAGTCACTGGTGCTACCCCCAGAGGAGAACTCCGACAAGCTATAGTTTCCCACTATGGACTTAGCCACCATTGCCTTCGCTTTCAGCCTCGTGCTGCTGTCTGGCTTGTCGACGTCTATCGGTGGCGCCCTAGCCGTCGGCAAGCGCGAGCCCGGCCCGAAGTTCATGGCGGCTGCCCTGGGTTTGTCCGCGGGCGTGATGCTCTACGTCTCCTTCATGGAAATCCTGCCGGAGGCCCTGAAGAAGCTAGAGAGCACTCTCGGGGACGAGGCGCGCGCCACCTGAACGATGATGGGGGCCTTCTTCGCGGGCATTGCGATTATCGCCATCATTGACCGCCTCGTGCCGGAGGAGATCAACCCGCACGAGCCGGCCACCACTGAGGAAGAAGCACGCCGCAAGAGGCTGATGAAGACCGGCATGTTCACTGCCTTCGCGCTGGCCATCCACAATTTCCCCGAGGGCTTCGCCACGTTCCTCTCGGGCCTGGAAGCCCCAGAGATTGCTATTCCCGTTGCCGTAGCTATTGCCATCCACAACATCCCCGAGGGCATTGCGGTGGCGGTACCCCTGCGCAGCGCAACGGGGTCACGCAAGAAAGCCTTCTGGTGGGCCACGCTATCGGGCTTGGCCGAGCCCCTCGGCGCTCTCATCGGCTTCGCGCTGCTGATGCCGTTTATCGGGCCGATGACTTTCGGCATCAGCTTCGCCGTCATCGCCGGCATCATGGTGTTCATCTCCCTCGATGAGCTCTTGCCCACGGCGGAGGAGACCGGCGAACACCACTGTGCCATCTACGGCCTTATCGCCGGTATGGCGGTCATGGCAGTGTCGCTCGCGATGTTTATTTAACGCGCTCCGCGGTGGCCTTGACCGCCATGATGATGGTGACGATAACGGCGCCCAAAATAAAGCCGCACAACATGGACAAACCGGTGTCCGCCAACCAGGCGAGGACGCCGTTGTTGATGCTCTCGGTCACGTGGTGGATAAAGCCATAAGGCTGCTCGGCGCCGAATTCGCTCAGGCCCTTGACCACGATGTGGCCGCCGACCCACAGCATGGCGGCGGTACCGATGATGCCGATGATATTGAGCACAATGGGCATGCCCTTCACCAACGCGGTGCCCAGGGCAGAGTCACCATCGTGGCGCTTGAGCAGGGCCACGCCGATGTCATCCATTTTGACTAGCAGTCCAACGGCGCCGTAGACGCCCAAGGTGAGGAGGACACCAACGGTGACCAAGGCGCCCAGGCGCAGCCAGAATGGTTGGTCGATGACCTCGTTAAGGGAAATCACCATAATTTCGGCTGAGAGGATAAGGTCCGTGGTGATAGCGGACTTGACCAGGGAGTCCTCGGCATCGGGGCCCTTTTCTTCCACGGTCTGTTCGTCCTTCTCACCGCGGTGGAGGACAGCATGGAAGATCTTCTCTGCGCCCTCGAAGCACAGGTAAGCACCACCGCACATGAGGATGGGGGTGAGCGCCCAGGGCGCGATCCACGACAGGATGAGCGCGATCGGCAGGATGATGACGAGCTTGTTGATCAGCGAGCCCTTGGTGATACGCCAAATCATCGGCAGCTCACGCTGCGGCTTGACGCCCTGGACATATTGGGGCGTGACGGCGGCATCATCGACAACGACTCCGGCGGCTTTCACCGAAGTCTTTCCGGCCAAAGCTGCCACGTCGTCGACGCTGGAGGCAGCGGAGCGGGCGATCAGGGCGACGTCGTCAAGCAGGGCAAAGAGGCCACCGGCCATGGCTCACATCCTTTTAAGATAGGGGAGAAGTACTCACCCTAGGTTACTCGGCAGGAACGAGCTCCACATTTTCTGCCCAAGTAAGGTCCATGCCCAGCGTACGCAGCCAATTCATGGCGTCATCGCCGTAGCGCGTAATGCCTTCGACGGCGGTCAGGGTCCGCTCCATGGCGCGCTCGGCTTCCTCGGCACTGATGAGGCCGTTGGAGGTGGCGGCGGCTAGCTCGTCGATGTCGAGTACATCGACCGGCTCGCCGGAGGTGGAGACCAAGTCGACGTAGAGATCGCGGGTGGTCCACACGTCCCCGTCAATGTCGATATCGGCAACGTCGATGTAGAAGTCTTGGTGCACATCCACGCCCTCGCGGAAGTGGAAGATGTTGGCGCGCAGGCCAAGGTCCGGCAGCAGCCAAGACTCGAGGTAGCCGAAGCGCGGGTGGTTAGCACCGCGGGCCATGTAGAGGCCAAAGTCGGTGACCCGGTAGGTGTCTACCTCGCGCTGGAAACCTTTCGGGTCGACATTGATGTTGTCGGCGGTATTGAAGGTCTCTTGCTTGACTGGGTGCAGGTCAGTGCTCATTAGTTCACCTCGAGGTAAGCCGCGGTAGGTGGGAAGGAACACGAGGATTCAGCAGTGTTGACCGCACCAGAGAGGACCGCCACGACGGTGCCCTTGCCAGTCGTTGCACGGCCCGAGACCGTGGTGGGTCCATCGGTGTTGATGCCGTTGTTGAACAGGGGAGTGGTGCCGAACTGGAAGGTGTCCAAGTTGAACCACTGGACGTGCATGGCGCCCTGCTCTTCAGCGGCGGTCGGGGTACCCAGCGCGGTGAAGAGGAAGACGGTTTCGCCTTCGCCTGCACCTGGGGCCGGCATGTCGGTCGGGCCGGGCACGGCGATAGCGGAGCCAACCGAATCGCCCTGCCCGCCGATGCACTGCGCGGAGACCGTGGGCCAGTAGAACTGGCGGAAGCCGGGGTTATTTCCCTCCGGCATGGCTACGCCGCCCTCGTCGCCTTCACCGGCGGTGAAATTAAGTGCGGTGAGGATGGCGCTGCGGGCCTCCTGCGGGATCCATGGCTGTGCCGCGAAAGCGCGAACACGCTCCTGTGTCTCCGGGGTGGGACGGCCGAGGCTGTCCAGCGGGCTACTGCTCTGTGGGATGTTCACCAGCGAGGAGAGGTCGGGGGCGCCGGCATGCGCGGGCGTGATGCTGAGTAGGCCCATCATCACGGCAGCAGTAAGTCCGGCGACGCCACGACGGGCGGAGCGGGAAGAGTGCTGTTCGGAAAAGGCCATGGAAAATCCTTGTGTGTGGGTGGGGGACGTGACGGCAGAAACTAATTCACATGCGTCACAATAGTATCTGCTGCCACAATATTCACTTTTTTGATGTAGTCAACTCTAAATAGAGGTCTACTGTGCGGTATGTCGGCTGTTGATACCATTCTGTTACATCCCGCAGCGCTCTGCGGGATGGTACGCGCGATGCTGCACATGAAAGGGCTAGAGAGTATATTTAAGGGCCGTTCATACCGCTAACGCATCATGCTTTAAGGAGCACCCCACACGTGAGTAATACTGAGTTCCGTAACGTAGCCATCGTCGCGCACGTTGACCACGGTAAAACCACCCTCGTCAACGGCATGCTGGAGCAGTCCGGCGCTTTCGGCGACCATGGCGAACACTCGGATCGCGTCATGGACTCCAACGATCAGGAGCGCGAGCGCGGCATCACCATTCTGGCGAAAAATACCGCCATCCACCGCAAGGGCCTGGGTAAGGACGGCGGGGATCTCATCATCAACGTCATCGACACCCCGGGCCACGCCGACTTCGGTGGCGAGGTCGAGCGCGGTATCTCGATGGTTGACGGCGTTGTGCTGCTTGTCGACGCCTCCGAAGGCCCCCTCCCGCAGACCCGCTTCGTGCTCACCAAGGCTCTGGAGGCGAAGCTGCCGGTCATCATTTGCGTGAATAAGACCGACCGCCCCGACGCCCGCATCGATGAGGTCGTCACCGAGGCCCAGGACCTGCTTCTGGAAATCGCTGCCGGCTTGGAGGATGAGGAAGCAGCCGCTGCCGCCGAGGAGCTCTTGGATCTGCCGGTTCTCTACGCTTCCGGCCGCGAGGGCAAGGCCTCCACGGAGAACCCGGGCAACGGTAATGTCCCGAACGCCGATGACCTGCAGGCGCTTTTTGACGTCATCTATGACGTCCTCCCCGAGCCCTCCGCCAAGGTCGACGCTCCTCTGCAGGCGCACGTGACCAACCTCGACTCCGATGACTTCCTCGGCCGTATCGCTCTGCTGCGCATCTACTCCGGCACCATCAAGAAGGGCCAGCAGGTGGCCTGGATGCACTATGACGAGGAAGGGGAGATGCACACCAAGACCGTCAAGGTGGCGGAGCTCCTGCGCACCGTCGGCTTCCAGCGTCAGCCGGATACCGAGGCTATCGCCGGTGACATCGTTGCCATCTCCGGTATCTCCGACATCATGATTGGTGACACCATCGCGGACGTCGAGCACCCAGAGCCGCTGCCGCGCATCAAGGTCGATGAGCCAGCCATCTCCATGACCATTGGTGTCAACACCTCCCCGATGGCAGGCCAGGGCGGCGGCGATAAGCTCACCGCCCGCATGGTCAAGGCCCGCCTGGACCAGGAGCTCATCGGTAACGTCTCCATCAAGGTGCTGCCGACTGAGCGCCCGGATGCTTGGGAGGTTCAGGGCCGCGGCGAGATGGCCCTGTCTGTGCTCATTGAGAACATGCGCCGCGAGGGCTTCGAGTTGACCGTCGGCAAGCCGCAGGTGGTTACCCAGGTCATCGATGGCAAGACCATGGAGCCCTACGAGATGCTCACCATCGATTCTCCGTCTGAGCACCAGGGTGCCATCACCCAGCTGCTGGCCACCCGCAAGGGCCAAATGCAGTCCATGGACGTCCGCGAGGGCGACTGGGTCCGCATGGTCTTCCGCATCCCGGCCCGCGGCCTCATCGGTTTCCGTACCCAGTTCCTGACGGAGACCCGCGGCTCCGGCATCGCGAACTCCATCTCCGACGGCCTCGACGTCTGGGCCGGCGACATCAAGGCCCGCCCGACCGGCTCGCTCGTGGCCGACCGTTCCGGCCAGATCACCGCCTACGCTCTGCAGCAGCTGGCGGACCGCGGTGACTTCTTCGTGGAACCGGGCATGGAGGCCTACGAGGGCATGGTTGTCGGCGCCAACAACCGTGATGAGGATATGGATATCAACATCACCAAAGAAAAGAAGCTGACCAACATGCGCTCCGCCACCGCGGATGCCACCGTGACCTTGGCCAAGGCCAAGACCCTGTCCCTCGATGAGGCGTTGGAATTCTGCGGCACCGATGAGTGCGTTGAGGTGGGCCCGAAGGTCCTGCGCGTGCGCAAGGTCGAGCTGTCCGCCACCGACCGCAAGCGCGCGGCTGCTCGCGCTAAGCAGCTCAACAAGTAGCTCGCTAAGCGGCGCCCCTCGCGCCGCTACAGTGGTGGGGAAAGTTTTTAGAACGTAAAGGTTGTGTGGAGTGAACCGTTTCCTGCCCCGGCTCAGCGTTATCCTCGCAGCCGCTCTGCTGACGGCCTGCCAGGCTAACCCTGGCCCGCCGCCGGTGGTGGACGAGGATGATCGCAGCGCCACTCCAACGAATTCCAGCACGACGTCCCCGCCACCTGAAGCAGCACCCGAAGAAGACCTTCTGCCGAAGCGCAGCACCGTGTCCATCGGGGTCGACCCGCTGCGCGGCGGGCTCAATCCGCACCTGGTGGCAAACAATTCCGAGCTGGTTAACCAGATTGCGGAGCTAGTGCTGCCCTCTGCGTTCCACGGCGCCGAGATGGACACGGATGTCCTGGAATCTGCCGAGGAGATCGAAGCCCCCGAAGGCGTTGCGATGCGTGTGCGCTATACCATCGCCGCACCAGCCCAATGGTCTGATGGCACGCCGATCAGCGGTTCCGACTTTAACTATTTGTGGTCCCAGATAATGCGCACCCCGGGGACTAAGAATATTTCTGGCTATCGGGCGATCTCGGCTGTGCGGACCTCCGGTAATGGGCGGGTGGTGACCGTGGACTTCGACCACCGCGTCGAAGGCTGGCACAAACTTTTTGCCCATCTGATGCCCTCCCACCTTCTAGAAGACAGGGATTTCGCTTCAGTGCTGGCCGACGGGATCCCCGCCTCCGCTGGGCGCTACCTCGTGGAAAGCATGGACCGCGGGCGAGGAATCATCACTCTCAACCGCAATGACCGTTTCTGGGGAGAGGATCCCGCGAATATTGACGTCATCCAGCTGCGCGCGGTTCGCGATACCGCGCAGGCGGTGAATATGCTGCGCTCGCGCCAGATCGGTTTTGCTGATTTCACCCCGCAACAGACCACCCTGGAGAACTTGAGCCTGCTCAGCAATGTCAATACCGGTGTGGTGACACGGCAACGCCAGCTCCGCTTGGAAATGTCTGCCGCGGAGGGCGCTCTCAACGAGCAGCCCCAGCGCCGTGCGTTAGCCTCGCTTCTGGATACCGACCAGATAGCCCGCTTGGCCACCGGCCGCGCCTCGGAGCTGGAGCCTGGGCACAACCCCTTTGACAGCAACGCGGAGCTCGCCCCACTGCGGGAGCGGGCGGGACGCAAGCCCGTGCGCATCGGTGTGGATCCTCAAAATCCCACGGCCTTGGCGGCGGCCACCACCATCGTGGACGTGCTGCAAGCCAAGGCTATCGACGCGGAGGTCGTCACCGAACGCCTGACCACTATTACCTCGGACCTGCTTCCGGCGGGCAAGGTGGATGCCGTGGTGGCGTGGGATGAGAACGGAAACGACGCGATGAGCTTGGCCAATTACTTCGTGTGCGCAACGCCGACGCGCCCAGCGGCAACGCTGTCGGGATTCTGCCCAGACAATTCCGCGGAAACCGCCCTTGGCATCCTCTCCGGTGAGCTGGATTCCGAGGCTGCCGAAGAACGGGTAGGGCACCTTAACAGGGAAGAAGTGCTCTTCGTCCCGCTGCTCAATGAGGTGCGAGTCCATGCTTTGGGCAAGGGTATTGTTGGCCCAGGACAAAGCATCAAGGACTGGGATTCCGGTCTGATTAGCGCACCGCAGTGGAGGAAAGACGATGATTAAGGATCTCACGGGCTACCGCGTCGTGGCTGTTCACGCTCACCCGGATGATGAGGTGCTCTTTACCGGTGGCACGCTGGCGGATTTGTCCGCACGCGGCGCACAGGTCACCGTGGTTACCGCGACGCTGGGTGAGGAAGGCGAGATCATCGGCGAGCCCTACCAAGGCCTCGCGGAAACAGATCAGCTGGGAGGGTTCCGCGCTTGGGAACTCAAGCACGCGCTCGACGCCTTAGGCGTTGATGGCATTCAGCTTGGCGGATTCGGGCATTTCCGTGATTCTGGGATGGAAGGCTCGCCCGCTCACGAGAATCCGCGGGCCCTGGTGAACCGCGTGGATGAGGCCGCAGATCTGCTGCGCAGCCACCTCACCCAACTGCGACCACACGCGGTGCTGACCTATGGACCGGACGGCGGCTACGGTCACCCCGACCACATCGCGGTGCACAAGGCCGTGCATGCGGCTGCCGAGCCGGAGCAGCGTATCTGGTGGGCCGTCTTCGAGCGCGCCGCGCACTATCGCGGCCTCGAGGCTGTCACGCCTCCGGAGGGCTGGAGCCTGCCGGATAAGGCGTACTTGGACAACTTCACCAACGCCGGCTGCGATGTCACCTACGAGCTCACTGACGTGGCTTTCAGCGCCAAGCGCGCAGCGATGCTGGCCCACGCCACGCAGATTTGGCTTGCCGACGGCTCCCTCACCACCGTCAACCCCCACGCCGCCCAGGCGGGTCTTAAGGACCCCGCCCAAGTCCCCGCCGCCTATGCCTTGTCGAATTGGCTCACCATGCCTCTGCTGCGCCAGGAGTTCTACCAGCTTGGCCAGGGGGAGCCGCAGGAAACATTGCTGGGGGAGAAATGACCGAGCGCGCCATTCGCACTGATTTCTCCCGTGGCGAGCAAATAGGTGGCCTGGTGTGGCTCGTCTTAGGCGCACTCTGCTCATTGACGCTCGAGGTGGTCTATCTCACCGCGCGCCTGCCGTGGCCCGGCGAATCCGGGATGGCCTTTCCCATCACCATCCTCATCGCCTTCTGGTTCAACGGGGTGTTGACCCGCACAGCGCGTCTGTGGAGTGAGAATCCCTACATCGCAGGTACGCCAGTGCTGGCCTGGGTGGGAGGATTTCTCGCGTTCATGCTGGGAGCCGCCATGGGGGATAGCAGCCTGCTGGCCAATAATATTCTCAGCCTGCTGCTGTTCGCCGCGGGAATCGCGGGTAGCGTTTGGCCATTTTTCGCCTCGGAGTAGCATACTGTTAGTCGTAGAAAACCCGTGACACACAGGAGTTTAAACACCTTATGACTTACACCATCGCGCAGCCTTGCGTCGACGTGATGGACCGCGGCTGCGTTGAAGAGTGCCCGGTCGACTGCATCTACGAGGGCAAGCGCATGCTCTACATCCACCCGGACGAGTGCGTGGACTGCGGCGCCTGTGAGCCGGCGTGCCCGGTGGAGGCCATCTTCTACGAAGATGATGTCCCGGATGAATGGTTGGATTACAACGACGCCAACGCTGCCTTCTTCGATGATCTCGGCTCCCCGGGTGGCGCAGCAGCACTCGGCCCGCAGGACTTTGACGTCCCGATGATTGCTGCACTCCCGCCTCAGAACCAGGAGTAGACCATGAGCCGCACGCCGCTTGGACACACACTCCCGGATTTTCCGTGGAACTCGCTTGCTGACGCCAAGAAGAAAGCACAGGCGCACCCGGACGGGATCGTTGACCTATCGGTGGGCAACCCCGTCGATCCGGTTGCCCCTGGCGTGCAGCTAGCACTGTCCGCAGCGGCCGAGGCTCCCGGTTACCCGCAGACTCAGGGCACCCCGGAGTTGCGTGAGGCCATCGCGAAGGCGCTTGAGCGCCGTTACAACATGAACGTGGACGCGGTGCTGCCGGTCATCGGCACCAAGGAGGCCATCGCCTGGCTGCCCACTTTGCTGGGCATGCGCGGGGAAACCGTGGCTTTCCCGACGGTGGCTTATCCCACCTATGAAGTCGGTGCGCTCCTGGCCGGTGCCAAGCCCTTGCGCGCCGACGAGGATTTCCAGGATGCCTCGCTGGTGTTCATCAACTCGCCGTCGAATCCGACGGGCCGGGTGCTGGGCGTCGAGAAGCTGCGTGAGATCGTCGCCTGGGCGCGCGAGAATAACGCCATCGTGGCCTCGGATGAGTGCTACATGGGCTTGGGCTGGGATGATGAGAACCTGCCGGTGTCCATTCTGGATCCGCGCGTGACCGATGGCGACAGCACCGGGCTCATCGCCATGCATTCGCTCTCCAAGAGTGCGAACATGGCCTCCTACCGCGCCGGTTTCTTCGCGGGCGATGCCCAGCTCATCGCGGAGCTGCTGGAGCTGCGCAAGCACGCAGGGCTCATCGTTCCAGGCCCCATTCAGGCGGCCATGGTCGCCGCGCTTGACGACGACCCCTCCGAAGCCCTCCAGCGCCAACGCTACGCCGCGCGCCGTGTGGATCTCATGCGGGCGCTGACTGGCGCGGGCTTTAGGATCGAGCACTCCGAGGCTGGGCTCTACCTGTGGGCAACGCGCGGTGAGAACTGCCGTGAGACCGTGGACTGGCTGGCCGAGCGCGGCATCCTCGTTGCGCCGGGTGATTTCTACGGCCCGGCGGGCGAGCAGTTCGTGCGCATTGGTCTCAACGGTACGGACGAGCGCATCGCGGCGGCGGTGGCGCGCTTGGCTGAGTAAGTGGCCTTTCGCCCGCCGGCGCGGGAGGGGATTAGCCCGCGTAAGGTGATGCTCACTGGCATCGTGCCCGCCTCACCTACCTATTGGGCAGGTGAGGCGGGCGATTCCGCGTTTTCTCCTGGCACTCGCTTGGAACCGGGCACTGTGCTTCCCGGCCCAACGCTGGCATGGTATCACCCTTCGGTGCCTTCTGAAGAGCCTATTCCCTTTGACTATCGGGTGGTGTATGAGGATGGGGACCTGATAGTCGTCGATAAGCCGCATTTTCTGCCCACGACGTCGAACGGGCGCATCGTGCGCGAGACCCTTCAAACCCGCCTGCGCGTGGATTACGGGGAGGACTCCATCGTGCCGCTGCACAGGCTGGACCGGTTGACTTCGGGCTTGGTGCTGTGCTCGCGCAATCCCCACACGCGCGCTGCGTATCAGCAACTCTTTCAGGAGCGTGCGGTGGTGAAGCACTACCGGGCTCAGGTGGTCGTGCCCTTCTCCTTCGACGGCACGGTGCGGCTGGGCATGCGACGGGTGCGTGGTGAGCGTCAGGTCCGCGTGGATCCTTCCGGCACGCCTACGGTGACTCGGGTGCGCGCTCGGGGAGCGGTGGCCGATGTCTGGCCACTGACCGGCCATACCCACCAGATTCGCGTGGTGCTCAACCACCTGGGACATCCGATTGTGGGGGATGATACTTATCCCGTGGATCGAGGCTTGGATCTTTATGATTTCTCCACGCCGCTGCTGCTTTCCCATGTCGCTTTGAGTTTTAGCGATCCAATTGCCGGCCGCAAACGGGAGTTTCAGCTGTGAGATTGGGCGCTATTGCGGTGTGCGTTTTAGTTTGCGTTGAATGAGGGACTAAACTCAAACGAAGTTTTATTCACTATAATTGAGCATTTTGTACGAAGGGCGTGTCCATGGCGGATCTGAGCTTTGCTCGCTTTGCCTCGAATTTTGGCCAGTTCATTAAGTTCGGTCTGGTTGGCGGTTCGGGCGCGTTGGTCAATATTGCAGTTTCAATCCTGGCCGCAAAGTGTGGATTGTCCTGGTTCGGCGCTACGCCGCATGACGCGATGTTCAACCTCTTCGGCACCCAGTTTCACGTGCGCTGGTTCATGCTTTTTTCCACCATCGCCTTCCTCGTTGCGAATACGTGGAATTACCAGCTCAACCGCATGTGGACTTTTAAATCCGTTAGCAAAGTCTCGTGGTTGCGGGGTTTCTTCCCGTTCCTCATTACGGGCATTGGCGCGTATTTGGTGACCCTCGCGGTGCAGTACCTGCTGATGAATCCGACCTCGCCGCTGCAGCTGCCGCCCGATATTTTCGATGACTCGACGGGCTTCCGCACGATGTATTACTGGGCCAATGCCATTTCGATCGTGGTGGCGATGCCGATCAACTTCATCTTCAACAAGCTGTGGACCTTCCGCTCGACGCCCAAGGCGCCGGTCGTGGTCCATGAGACCGAGCCGGCCTAATATCGGACCTTCGCCCCGCCCCTCCCTTCGCGCTCACCAGCGTCGACCGGTGGGGTCTTTTCGCTGATGCGGTGAGCGCGAAGGGAGAGCGTCGACAAGCCCTGCACCCTTCGCGCTCACTGGCGCCCGCAAACAGCAAAGCCCGCCGTCCGCGGTGAGCGCGAAGGGCGGGGGGATGCGACGGAAGGGAGAGCTGCCTAGTCGTCGAGTTCGGCGTCCAGGCGCTCTTGGTCGCGGCGGTGCTGAAGGCGGCGGATGAATGGGGCGAGGACTAGGACAGAGACAGCGCCAACTGCGGTGCCGGCTAGATAGGCGGTGGGGTTGTGGCCGTCGGCTGGCGCATAGGCGTTATAAGCGACTCCCGTGAAAATCGCAATTACCGGTATGAAGTAAACGGCCATTGCAGCCCAGTTGCGGCCAGCAAGTGGGGTAGCGACGCGTTTGCGTAGCCATGCTGTGCCGATGGCATTGCCGATGACAGACGGCGCGATGGCGAGGAAGCAGAGCATGCTCATTTGACCAGGAAGGACCCAGGCAAGGATGGCTGCTGCGACGAGTTCGAGGAACATCGTCGGGGAAGCACTGATGGCGAGGGCCTTGTAGCAAGTTTCGCGTTCGAATTCGTCGTGGGAGGCGCGATCAATTTCGCGGAGCGTGTAGTTGGCAAGGGCGTTAATCATGTTGTTCATCTCCAAAGATTTCTTCGACGGGCTTTCCTAGTTCACGGCAAATATCGAGAGCTAGGTACACAGATGGGGAGTAGTTGCCGCGCTCGATATTGGCAATTGTTTGGCGGGACACGCCCGCCCGTTCAGCGAGGTCAGCTTGAGACATCTCGAGCCACCGACGCCATTTGCGGACCATATTCTGGTGCTCGGCCATGTGGTCTCCTTTACGGTGTGTCGTGCTTACATGCCCTAGTGTAAAGCAAACTTGTCATACAGGCAAGGGTTACATGCAAACATGCCATTCCCAGAAGGGCTGCATCACCACAGCCGGCAGCTTCGGTTTACGCCCTTTGAGCTGTTCAAGTGTGGTTTTGATGAGAAGTACGGCATCGTCGAGGTGGTAGCGGATATCGTCGGCAGTAAAGCGCAAAACCGTATATCCATGAGCCACTGCGGCGTTCTGCTTCGAGCGGTCTGCTTGAAAAGCACGACTATGTTTGTGGTGCTCCCAGCCGTCGACCTCGACGATGAGCTTGCCCATCTTCAAGTCAAAGCGGTAGTTCGCAATGAGCGCGTTGTGCTCGGGAAAGATCCCGTCCGCTCGTAGCCTTCGGCTCAGCTGGCGCTCCGGCACGCTGTCCGCGCCGATGGGCGTGTGACGAATAGTCTCCTTCAAACGCCGGGGAATCCGACGCATTCTCCGCTGGTCTTTGCTCAAGCGCTCAGGCCCAGTCTTGCCTCGATAGTGTTCTTCCAGCAGCTGCCCGCAAGCGGATGCTAAACGACGTGCAGCCCACAGCACCTGGACCACAGGCAGGTCATTCACCTTGGTTATAGCCGAAAGCCGCGAATGTGTCACCCGAAAGTTCTTCCCTTTGAGCGTGCGCGGTCCCTCGGCTTCCAGCGGGAACGTCAACTTCAGTCCCAAGTGAATCTCCCGCGCGGTCTTACCCGTGAAATGTATTCGGCTCAGCCCGTGAGCCAGGGCGCGTGCCACGGCCAGCGGCGACCACTCATCGCTGTAAATTCCCCGGTGTACACGAAAGAGTTTTCCCGCGCGGAGCTTCCGCCTGATTGCCTCCTTGCTCAGTCCCATCTCACGGAGCTCCGCGGTTGTCCATGCCTTCATGAAGCTCAAGGTATGCATTGCTTCACGACGCGTCGATAGTCAACTACCTACCTGTGGATAACTCGGGTTCGAAGTCCAGTTTTCCGGGGGTTATGTTGACGTGTCGCTAATTTTCCTGCGGCATTCATCTTCATTATCTCTTGGTTAGCCCCATTGGGGACTCCGCCAAGTAGCAAATAGCGCAGCCTGGCTGCTCGACCCGGCCCACGCCCTTCGTACGGGTGCTGGCCCCACCCTTCGCGGCCACCGGAATCGATTCTGTGCCCTTAAAGCATTCGCTGGTGAGCGCGAAGGGCGGGTGGTGATGTGGCGGGGTGGAGAGAACCGCTGCCTGGACCCTACCCCTGGCGCTCACCGGGATCGCTGATTAGCTGCTAGAGCGTTCGGCGGTGATCGCGAAGGGTGGAGCTGGGTTGGAAACTACATCGGAGCCGGGAATTGCATCGAGCACCGTTCGCGCTCACCGAGTGCCCATTGCCGACGCCCCACGTCCCAGCCGTGAGCGTGAAGGGAAGAGGCGGAGGGGAAGAGGCGCCGCTCGGGTCCACCTACCTTTGCGCTCACGGTGGCAGGCGCCTGTCATTGCCCGCCCATTGTTGGTGATCGCGAAGGGCGCTTGTCGGGGTGACGGCTCACGCGGTATGCCCTTGCCGGCCACCGAGAGCGGAGAAACGGCGCTACATCGTGTGCTGGTGAGCGCGAAGGGGGGGTGGAGTGACAGCGAGGAAGGGGCGCGGTTGCGAGAAGAGGCGCGGAGGCGAGCAGGGCGGCGAGGAGCGGCTAGCGGGTTTTGAGTTCCTCTGCGGTAGGTAAGGGCAGCCGGGCTGTAGGGGAGATGCCGCGGGCCTTGGCATTGATGACGCCGGCGATGGCTAGCACAGCGAACATGGTGGCGGCGGAGAAGAGCTGGATGCGGGCGGAGGCGTCGGTAAGCATGAGTACCGCAATAGCTGCAAAGAGTGCCAGGGCGAACCACGTGAGGTAAGGGTAGGCCCACATGCGCACCGGCAGCGGGTGGATGGCCTCGAGCTGCGGGCGCAGGCGCAACTGGCTCACCGCGATGAAGACCCACACGATGAGCAGCGAGGCTCCAGCGGCGTTGAGCATGAAGGACAGCAGCCACCCGGTATCTGCATAGTTGAGAACAACCATCACCGCGGAAAGAATGACAGACAACGCGATGGCCGCAGTCGGGACGCCGCGGCTGTCTGTCGACGCGAAGAGCTTGGGGGCTTCACCGCGGCTAGCCAGCGAGTGCATCATGCGGGAGGAAGCATAGATCTGCGCGTTGAAAGCAGAGAGCAGCGCGAGGACGATGACCACTTCCATAATGGCCGCAGCGCCTGGGATTCCGGCGCGGTCCAAGACCATGGTGAACGGCGACTCGGCGGCAGATTGCGCGGAGCCGAGCGAAGAATAGGGCAGGAGGAAGGTGATAACGAGGACAGAGCCCAGGTAGAACACCGAAATGCGGGTAATGGTTGTGCGTACCGCGTTGACGAGGGATTTCTCGGGGTCCTCGGATTCCGCCGCGGCGATGGCGACAACCTCGATGCCGCCGAAGGCGAAGGCCACGGCGAGCAGGCCGGCGGCCACGCCGCCAAGGCCGTTGGGCATGAAACCGTCGGCAAGGAAGACTGACGTGCCGATGAAGGTGTGGCCGGGGAGCAGACCGAAGATGAGCAGCGCACCGATGACAAGGAAAGCAATGATGACGGCGACCTTGATGAAGGCGAACCAGTACTCAAACTCACCAAATAAACGCACGCGCAGGAGGTTGATGGTGCCGAAGAGTGCCACGCAGACGGCCGCGGGGATCCACGGCGGGCAGTCGAACCATGCGCCGATGAAACCAGCAGCGCCCGTAATTTCCGCGCCGAGGACGGCGACGGTGGCAAGCCAATAAATCCAGCCCTGCGTAAAGCCTGCCCAGCGGCCAATGCCGTGCTCGGCGTATTCGGAAAAGGAGCCGGATGCGGGGATTACCGTGCCCATCTCACCGAGCATCTGCATGACCAAGATGGCAAGGAAACCCGCGATGAGGTAGGCCAAGAGGACCGCGGGGCCAGCGGCAGAAATGCCAACGCCGGTGCCTAAGAAAAGGCCTGCGCCAATGGTGGAGCCCAGCCCCATCATGGTCAGGTGGCGGACTTTCAAGCCGCTGCCGAGTGAGCTAGGTGAGGAATCGTTTTGAGCAGTCACCTTTAGCATTGTAGGCAGCCGCGAGCGGTAAGTGGGCATAAGGGGAGAATTGGTAGGGCGGGGCGAGGCCCCGTAGCGGCGCGTGCCCGGGGACAGGAAGCATGCGCCTCGGAGGCTTAGGCCACGATCGCAAAAGGCCCCCGCAGAAACAGGGGCCTCAGGCAGCAGCGTTTAGTTCTTGTGCAGATCCTCGTTGAGAGCCACAGCCTCAGACTTCCACTCCACGGCCTCGACGGCGCCGGTCACGGAGTTGCGGCGCAGCAGCACGCCGGAGACACCGGAGAGCTTAGAGCCTTTGACGGTCTCGCCCTCGGACAGGTCCAGTGCCTGAGCAATCTTGCCAAAGACCGCGATCTTGGTGCCGGCGGTGACGTAGAGGCCGGCTTCGACGACGGAGTCGTCGCCAAGCGAAATGCCCACGCCCGAGTTTGCGCCGAGCAGGCAGCGCTCACCGATGGAGATGACCTCCTTGCCGCCGCCAGAGAGGGTGCCCATGATGGAGGCGCCGCCGCCGATATCGGAGCCATCGCCCACGACGACGCCTGCGGAGATGCGGCCTTCGACCATGGAGGCGCCCAGGGTGCCGGCGTTGAAGTTGACGAATCCCTCGTGCATCACGGTCGTGCCCTCCGCGAGGTGGGCGCCGAGACGAACGCGGTCGGCGTCGCCAATGCGCACACCCGATGGGACAACGTAGTCCACCATGCGCGGGAACTTATCGACGGAGTAGACCACGACCGGGCCGCGGGAGGCGAGGCGGCCGCGGACCATCTGGAAATCAGCAACCGCGCAGGGGCCGTAGTTGGTCCACACTACGTTGGCCAGCTTGCCGAAGATCCCGTCCACATTCAGGCCGTGAGGCTTGACTGCGCGGTGGGAGAGTAGGTGCAGGCGCAGGTACGCGTCGTACGTGTCGGCGGGTGCCTCGTCAAGGTCCTTGATGGAGGTCTCCACCGCAATGCGGGCGACGCCGCGCTCCTCGTCGGGGCCAACCAGGTCAGCGAACTGCTGCGGAACCTCCTCCAAGCGTTCGGTGCCGCTGGCTTCTACAGAGATATCGGTGTGAACTGCGGGGAACCAGACGTCCAGGACGGTGCCGTCGTGGGTAATGGTTGCCAGGCCGCGTGCGGATGCTGAAGTCATAGGCTCACACCCTAGCAGCTACGCCTCGGTCGTGCGCCGTGAGTTACCCGGTAGTAGGTGGAAGATCACAACTAGGGCCACGGTCAGGATGAGGACGGCGAGGACTTGGTTGCGGGCGGAGGCGTCGAAAAGCATGAGAATTGTAAGACCCACCAGCGCCAGGGCAGTGACCCAAGGCAGCCACGGGAAGCCCGGAACACGCAGCGTGGTGAGTTCGCCGTTGGCCTTCATCTGAGGGTGCAGCTTGATGTAGGAGGCCACGATGAAACACCAGATGACCAGCAGGCAGCCGCCCACCGCGTTGAAGAGGAAGGCCAGAAGCCCCGGCGGGTTCCAGTACTGCAGCACCACCGACGCAAAGGCGAAGATGATGGAGAGCACCACCGCGTAAATGGGGGAGCCGGAGGCGTTGGTCTTGAGGAAGACGTGGTGTGCGCTGTGGTCCTTGGCCATGTCGTAGACCAAGCGGGAGGTGGCGTAAATCTGCGCATTGAAGGCGGACAGCAGCGCCAAGGCGATGATGGCTTCCATGAATCCGGCGGCGAAGGGGATCTTCGCGGCGGCGAGGACCAGCGTGAAGGGCGAGTCCGCCGCGACATCGGCGTCCTGGATGGAGCTAAAAGGCAAAGCCATGGTGATGACCAAAATGGAGCCGATGTAGAAGACCATGATGCGCACGATGATGGCGCGCACGGCAGTGGCCACGTTGTGGGCTGGGTCTTCGGATTCTGCCGCAGCAATGGTGACCAGCTCGATGCCACCGAAAGCGAAAGCCACGGCGAGCAAACCGGCGGCAAAACCAGGGCCGCCGTTGGGGAGGAAGTTCTCTGTGAAGTTGTGGCCTGCCACGGAGAGGTCCATGCCCGGCAGGATACCCAGTGCCATGAGCACGCCGACGCCCAGGAAGGCCACAATCGTGGCGACCTTGATGATGGCGAACCAGAACTCGAATTCGCCGAAGCCACCCACGGCGGCAAAGTTGACCACGGCGAAAAAGACCACGGCGACTAACGCGGGAATCCAGGGGTCCACCCCGAACCAGTTGGAGACAATCGCCGCGGCACCGGTTATCTCCGCGCCCATCACCATGACCAGCATGAACCAGTAAACCCAGCCCAATGTAAACCTGGCCCAGGGCCCGAAGGCCTGGCCCGCATAGGTAGAGAAAGCACCCAACGAAGGCCGGGCGGCGGCCATCTCGCCGAGCATCCACATCACCAAGGCGATGAGCGCACCAGCCACCGCATAGGAAATAAGGACGGAGGTGCCGGATACCTGGATGCCCAGGCCGACGCCTAGGAAGAGGCCCGCCCCCACCGCGGAGCCGAGGCCCATCATGGTGAGGTGGCGGGTTTTGAGTTGAGTGGCCGCAGCCATAGGGAAATCACCTTCAACGCTGTTGATTGTTTGCAACGGGAAGTACTTTACGCAATGCACTAAGCAACCGGGGGCGCTAGCATGGCGGGTTGTGACTTTAAATCTCTTCTCCGATCCCATTGAGCTGACCAAGGCCCTGGTGGATATCCCTAGCCCTTCGCACCACGAGCAAGCGATCGCCGATGCGGTCGAAGAGGCCCTGCGTGGTCTGGACCAGAGCAAAGTAGAGGTGGAACGCTACGGCAACACCGTGTGTGCCCGGACGAACCGGGGCCTTGAAAGCCGCGTGGTCCTCGCCGGTCATATCGATACCGTGCCCCTGGCCGATAACGTGCCCCACACCATGTCGGAGGACGGCAGCATCATGTATGGCTGCGGCACCGTGGACATGAAGTCCGGTATGGCCGTCTACCTCAACGCTTTTGCGCAGCTGTACAACTCCGATGAGCTCAAGCACGATCTCACGGTCATCGCCTATGAGGGCGAGGAGGTCGCCACCGAATTCAACGGCCTGGGCCACCTGCAGAAGGATCACCCGGAGTGGCTGCAGGGAGACCTTGCTCTGCTGGGTGAGCCCTCGGGCGCCATGATCGAGGCAGGCTGCCAAGGTACCATCCGCGTGCGCGTTACTGCCCACGGCACCCGTGCGCACTCAGCCCGCGCCTGGCTCGGCTCCAACGCGGCGCACACCTTGGCGCCGGTGATGCTCAACGTGGCCAACTACCAGCCCCGCGACATCGAGATTGACGGCTGCACCTACAAGGAAGGCCTCAACATCGTCCACCTCGAATCCGGCGTGGCCACCAATACCATCCCGGATGAGGCCTGGATGTTCGTCAACTTCCGCTTCGCCCCCGACCGCAGCACCGAGGAGGCGATGGCGCACCTGATGGAGGTCCTCGGCGAGCACGAGAACATCACCGTGGAGGTCGATGACATCGCCGGTGCCGCCCTGCCCGGTTTGGGCCAGCCAGCGGCACGTGCGCTTGTCGACGCCGTCGGCGGCAACGTCCGCGCCAAGTATGGTTGGACCGATGTGGCCCGTTTCTCCGAGATGGGTACCCCAGCCGTCAACTTCGGCGCTGGTGATCCGGGTTTTGCCCACAAGAAGGACGAGCAAGTACCCGTCACCCAGATCACCGAAGTCTCGACCGCACTCTTGAACTACCTGAAGGGATAAGACCACCATGACGCCTGAGCAACTGCGTACTCTGCGCGGACCTCTTCTCGTGCGCACTGCTGGAGAGCAGTCCTCCACTTTTGATCAGCGCCTGCTTCAGTCCGGCGCGGATCATGAGTGGCAGCACGCCGATCCCTGGCGCGTTCTGCGTATCCAGGGTGAGTTCGTGGACGGCTTCGACGCCCTGGCCAAGCTGCCCAAGGCCGTGACCGTTTTCGGCTCTGCCCGCACCCCGGAGGATGACCCGAATTATCAGTTGGGCGTGGCTTTGGGCCGCCGCCTCGTGGAGGCCAAGTACGCCGTCATCACCGGCGGTGGCCCCGGCATCATGGAGGCGGCCAACCGCGGCGCGCACGAGGCTGGAGGGCTGTCTGTAGGTCTGGGCATCGAGCTTCCGCACGAGCAGGGCCTGAACCCCTACGTAGATCTGGGGCTTAACTTCCGCTACTTCTTCGCCCGCAAGACCATGTTCCTCAAATACTCGCAGGCCTTCATCTGCCTGCCCGGCGGCATGGGCACCATGGATGAGTTCTTCGAGGTCATGTGCATGGTCCAAACCGGCAAGGTGACCAACTATCCCATCGTGCTCATGGGCACCGAATACTGGTCCGGCCTGGTGGAGTGGATGAAGAAGACCTTGGCTGAGGGCGGGTTCATCAGCCCCGAGGACCTTGATCTCTTCCTGGTCACCGACGATATCGACGAAGCCATCGCCCACATTCTGGCCGCGCACAAGGTCATGTCGGACAAGCGCCTGCGGGAGCAGGAGGGCAAGTGACCCAAGCGCACAACCTCGCGCGGGTCATGGCAATCGTCAACCGCACGCCGGACTCCTTCTACGACAAGGGCGCCACCTTCGAGCTCAACCCCGCAATCCAGCGTGCTGAGCAGGCGCTTGACGACGGCGCCTCCATCATCGACATCGGCGGCGTCAAGGCCGGCCCGGGTCAGCATGTCGACACCGCCGAGGAAATCGAGCGCGTCGTGCCCACCATTGCGGAGCTGCACCGCCGCCGCCCTGACGCGCTGATCTCCGTGGACACGTGGCGCGCCGAGGTCGCAGAGGCGGCCATCGCCGCTGGTGCCGGTCTGGTCAACGACACGTGGGCCGGCTGGAACCCCGAGCTCATCGAGGTGGCTGGCCACCACAAGGTGGGCTACGTGTGTTCGCACACCGGTGGCGTGACTCCGCGCACCCGACCACATCGTGTGCATTTCGACGACGTCGTCGCCGACGTCATCACCGAGACCACGCGGCTAGCCGAGCGCGCCGCCGACCTCGGCTGCCCAGAGGAGCTGACGTTCATCGACCCTACGCACGACTTCGGCAAGAACACTTTTCACGGCTTGGAGTTGTTGCGGCGCATCGATGAGATCGTGGCAACGGGCTGGCCGGTGCTCATGGCCTTGTCGAATAAGGACTTTGTGGGCGAGACCCTCGACCGAGCCGTCGACCAGCGCGTCGCGGGCACGTTGGCGGCGACGGCATGGTCGGCGGCACGGGGCGTGGCGGCTTTTCGTGTCCATGAGGTGGCCCCGACTCTCGACGTCATCCGTATGACCGCCGCTATCCAGGGGCACATGGCGCCCTTGGCGACGACCCGGGGGCTTGCCTAAGCCATGTCAGTCAACGTTTCCGTAGTCATCCCTGCGCTGAATGAGGAGCGCACCGTCGCCCACGTGGTGTGTGCCTGCCTGGCGGATGAACCTTTAGAAGTCATCGTCATCGATGCGGACTCGAGCGATGGGACTGCGGCGCGGGCCGCCGCGGCCGGCGCCCGGGTGTGCAATTGGCGCGACGTGGTGGAGGAGCCGCCGCAGCCTGGCAAAGGCGAGTCCTTATGGCGCGGGGTGGCCGCGGCCCGGGGAGAGGTCGTCGTGTTCATCGACGCGGACCTAGAATCCGCCGCGCCCGGGATGGTCACCGCACTCAGTGAGCCCTTCGTAGATCCGCACGTGCAGCTGGTCAAGGCGCGCTATGCACGCAGCCTGAACGGTCAGCCCACCGGTGGCGGGCGGGTCACGGAGCTGAGCGCCAAGCCGCTGCTGCGCATGTTCTTCCCTGAGCTCGCGCACATCGATCAGCCTTTGGGAGGGGAATATGCGATTCGCCGCGACGCGGCTTTAGACTTGCCCTTCGTTGCGGGTTATGGGGTGGAAGCGGGGCTGCTGATAGACGTCGCCAAGCGCTATGGCCCCTTTGCTATCGCCGAGGTGGACCTGGGTACCCGTACCCACCGCAACCGCCCGCTGGAGGAGCTAGCCCCCATGGCCGATGTGGTCTCGCGCACCATTCTCTCCCGCGCGGGCGTGGCTGGACCCGTTCCCCAACGGCCGCCGCTGCTGGGTAAGATTTAGCGCATGTTGTCCTGGATTCTGCTGATCGTTGTCCTCATCGCTCTCGTGATCATTGGCACCCGGGCGTGGGGAAGCCTCGTGGGACGGGGGACCGTCATGGAAGCGCCCGACAAGGCTGTGAATACTAACGCGGAGAATCTGCGGGCATTCGAGGAGGGGCGCTTCGATGACCTGCGCTTTGACGTGGTTGCGCGCGGCTACCGCCAGGATCAGGTGGATGCCCTTCTCGCAGAAGTGGAGCGTCGTGCGAAGGTGGCGTCTGAGGCTTCAGCGAAACCTTCGGCATAGGCTTGGTTGGGCCGTTGCTGGAGCCCGTGATTGAGCTTACGGGCAAGCCTGCGGGAGCGGGCCTGCCGCCATCGGCTGAAAAAGGGCTAGACTAGAAGGACGTATAAAACTCAGTCGAAGGAGACGCAATATGGCAGCGATGAAGCCCCGTACCACTGGTGGAGAGATGGAAGCGGTAGAGGAGTCCCGCAAGATCGTCATGCGCATTCCTTCTGACGGGGGTGGGCGCATTGTTATTGAGCTCAGCAAAGAAGAAGCAGCGGAGCTGGGTTCACTCCTCGTAGCAGTTTCTAGCTAGTCTAGGAGCATGCTTTCACATATCGTCGATATTCTGGCCGATCCCGCCGATGGCAGCGCCCTTGAGGGCGCGGATGATTTTTCCCGCCTCGTGTCGGAGACCGGCCATTCCTATGATGTGGCCAAGCAGGGCTACGTCACTCTGGCAGCTGGTGCAGGCCTGAAACACCAAGGCGATGATGCCGCGATGGTCACCGCCCGCGAAACCTACCTGGCTATGGGGCACTTTGCGCCCTTCGTGGAGGCAGTCACCGGTGCGGTGCAGGATTCTCTGGAGAATCAGGACGCAGCTCAGCATGCTGGTCTCGATGAGGATACTGCCCCCTCGCTCTTGGAGGTCGGCGCGGGCACTGGCTACTACCTTGCGCATACGCTGGACTCGATTGAAGGTGCGCGCGGCGTGGGCCTGGATATCTCTACGCACGCGGCTAAGCACCTGGCCAAGTCACATGAGCGAGTCGGCGCCGTGGTTGCGGATGTGTGGGAGCGCCTTCCGCTGAAGGATGATTCAATTCATGCCATCTCGGTGGTCTTCGCGCCGCGTAATCCGGCGGAGTTTCAGCGCGTCCTTGCGCCGGGCGGGGAGGTTATCGTGCTGACCCCGCAGGCGGGCCACCTAGACGAGCTGCGTGAGCCTCTGGGCATTCTCGGCGTGGAAGAAGGGAAGGTTGAACGCCTCTACGCGCAGGCGGAAGGTTTCCTTGAGCAGGCAGCTGATCCGGTCGATATTTCTTTCCCCATTGTCTTGGATAAGGCTTCCATCGCCGCGCAGGTGGGTATGAGCCCCTCGGCGCGCCACATTAGCCCGGAGGAGCTGGCAGAGCGCATGGCCTCCTTGCCGCAGACGTTGACCGTGACGGCCCACGCCCGCCTGGATCGACTGCGTTCGGCCTAGCGCTTTTCGGCCTTCCCTTCAAAGACCCTTCGAAGCCTCCCTTCGAAGTCTCCCTTCGAAGCGGCCCTCTAAAGACCTTCCTCCACGTCACCCTTCGCGCTCACCGGGAGTGGGCGTGGTGGAAGTTTGTAGTCCGCGGTGAGCGCGAAGGGCGCGGGTGTTTACACCGCGGTGGACTTACGCCGCATTCTCCCTTCGCGCTCACCGGCGTTGCGTGCGGCAGCCATGCGGGGCTTTCGGTGAGCGCGAAGGGCGGGCAGGGCGACAGGGCGTAGTTTGGCACAGCCCGCTTCGGTTCTTTTAGCTCAATGCCGTTTGGGGTGCGCTTGCGTATTGGTGCGTCGGCATGTTGTTAGCATCGAGCTGCATCCTCGCCGCATTCTCCCTTCGCGCTCACTGGCGTTGCGCGCAGCAGCCATGCGGGGCTTTCGGTGAGCGCGACGGGCGGAGCGAGCGAAGAGCGGTAGGGCAAAGGACAGTGGGGGCACAGGGAAAGCGGTCGAGGCCGCACAGAAAAAGAGGCCCGGACACCCGGACCTCCCTCATTAACTTCGCCTGATGCGCTTAGGAACGCTTGGTGCCCTTGCGGCTCCACGATTGTTCAATGACAGCTTCGCCATCGGTGCTGACCTCGATGGCGGAGCAACCACCGTCGAAGTAGACGCGGGAGCTCATAGCCACCAAACCGCCGTCGACGAAGACCTCAACGCTGGCACCATCCTGAATGACGGTGAGCGTATCCGAATCTCCCTCAGCCAGCGGCGCCACCGCGGGAGCGGAGTCCTTGAAGTAGTTATCGAAGGCCTTGGACATGGAGCGGTCCAGGCTGATTTCCTCACCAGTATGGCGAATGACGGCAGCGGTATCGCCAGAGCCGTCCTTCAGCGTGACGGTCACGCTCGAACCCGTAGGTACTTCGAGCACGCCCGTCCACGACTGTGCATAATCCGAAAGCTTGACGGCATCCGGCAGTCCCTCCGCCGGGGTCTGGTACAGCACGCCACCCTGCAGCGTCACCGCGCGCGGCAGGGACAGGCTATTAGCCCAGCCCTCGGCCTCCCATGTGGGGTGCTTGGTGGCGTCGTCACCGCGGCCGTTGCCGTTGAGCAGTCCGAGGATGACTGCGCGGTCGTAGCGGCGTTCCTGCGGAATCGTTCCGGTCGTGGTGTTGGTGTTGCGCGGACGGGAGAAGTCATGGCCAAAGTCCACGCGCTGGAAGCCCTTCGCAACGGTGAACACGGTGCCATCAAGGCGGCCCACGATATAGCCGGAGACATCGCGGCCCTCGCGTTCCAAGGTCACGAAGAGAACGTCGTAAATCTCCCTATCCACCTCGTCGCGCAGGCGTACCAGACGCGGTGAAACCACCGGCGGGATGGGGGAGGTGGCCGGAACCTCGCCCTCCTCAAAGCCAGGGTCCCCCTCGAAGCTCAAGGGTCCGAGGAGCGTCCAGGATTCGCCATTGGGGCTGTCCAGGATCACCGGTACCGGGGCGTCGGAATGCCCGGTCAGCGCCAGCATGAGCCAACCATCATGGCCCTCTTCGCGGTCTTCCTTGGCCCAGTCCGGGACCACGGAGGGAGAGCGGAAGCGGTCGTAGTTGGTATGGGCGCCTACGGCTTCCCCGAAGCGGACAACGTCTGGGTCGAGAGCCGAAGGATCATCAGACACGATGCATTCATCGGCGTAGTCGGTGTAGCGCGCCAAGCGCACACTCGTACCCACCGACGTCACCGACGTGAAGTACAGGTTCAGAGCGTCCTTTCCTTCCGCCACGGACCCTGCACGCAGCGATAGCTCGCCGCCGACGGGGGCGAGGACGTCGTCGCAGTCGAGCCACGCGAAGGCCGTTTCCTCGGAGGTGGAATGGCCCCAGCGCGCAGGTTGGCCGGCATCAGGACGGTACTGGTGGAACAGGTGCCAGGTATGACCGTCCCGGACGATTCCTGCGGGGGCGTCGAGGATCCCGCTATCGGGAACGAAGTGAAGTTCTGGGCGATGGTGCGTTTCTTTATGCGTCACGGCAGTCCTTCCTACATTAACGAGCGGTAAATGTCCACGGTCTGCTGCGCGATGGTAGCCCACGAGAAGTCCTCGATGGCGCGCTGGCGGCCAGCGGAACCGAAGCGTTGTGCCAGCTCTTTATCGGCGGCGACACGGTTCACGGCGGCAGCCAGATCAGCTTCAAAGGTGGCTTCGTCATTTACGTCATAGTTGACCAAAACGCCGGTTTCGCCGTCCACAACGACCTCCGGGATGCCGCCCACATTGGAAGCCACAACCGCGGTGCCACAGGCCATCGCCTCAAGATTGACGATTCCCAGCGGCTCATAAATAGAGGGGCACACGAAAACATCCGAGCCGGAATAGACCTGCTTGATCTCCTCGCGCGAGAGCATGTCCTTGACCCAGAACACGCCGTCACGCTGAGCGCGCAGCTCCTCCACGAGGGCCTCGGTCTCTGCCGCAATCTCCGGCGTATCCGGCGCGCCAGCACAGAGCACTAGCTGAATGTCTGCATCAAAATTCTGGGCAGCCTTCAGCAGGTGCTTCACACCCTTCTGCCGGGTAATCCGGCCGACGAAGGCAACGATGGGACGCTGCTTGTCGACGCCCAACTTATCCAGCACCGCGGATTCACCCGGCTGCCAGACCTGAGTATCAATGCCGTTAAGGACTACATGCACCTTGTCTGCGTCGATGCGGGGGTAGGCATCCAGGATGGAATCTTTCATCCCAGCCGACACCGCGATGACGGCATCGGCGTATTCCATGGCATTCTTTTCCGACCACGAGGAGATCTCATAGCCACCGCCGAGTTGCTCGCGCTTCCACGGCCGGTGCGGCTCGAGGGAGTGCGCGGTAACCACGTGGGGGATGCCGTACAGGCGGCCGGCAAGGTGGCCACCCAGGCCCGTGTACCAGGTGTGGGAGTGAGCCACATCGATATCGGAGGCGGCGTTGGCCATGCGCAGACCAGTGGAAAGCGTCTGCACGGCGGCATTGGCCTCCTTCAACGCAGGATCGACGCCATGCACAAAGACGTCCTTCTCATCGCGCTCAGAACCCATGCAGTGCACAGAGACATCGATGATCTCACGCATGAAGCGTGTGAGCTCTGCAACGTGGACTCCCGCTCCGCCATAAATCTCTGGCGGATACTCCTTAGAAAATATTCCGGCTCTCATACCCGCCAGAATACGGATTATCCACAGCTCGCGCTAAACCTTGACGGAGCGTTCAGCGAGGTGGGACGTCGAGAAGCAGCGGGGGAGGTGGGAGGCCGACAATAGGGGGTAGAAACAAACGCACTTCCTCTGCGCGATGCAGAAAACGTCTATAAATTGGGTGGTGTGAGAAGCCTTCCAAATGTCCTTGCCATTGTCCTTGCCGGCGGCGAGGGAAAGCGCCTCTTTCCCCTGACGGAAGACCGCGCTAAGCCCGCCGTACCTTTCGGTGGTTCCTATCGCCTGATCGACTTTGTGCTGTCGAACCTTGTCAACGCCGGATTCCTCAAGATTGCGGTGCTGACCCAGTACAAGTCCCACTCTTTGGACCGCCACATCTCCCAAGCGTGGAACCTGTCTGGACCGACCCCGCAGTACATCGCCTCCGTGCCCGCCCAGCAGCGCCGCGGTAAGCGTTGGTACAACGGTTCGGCCGATGCGATTCTGCAGTCGCTGAATCTCATCTATGACGAGAAGCCGGATTACGTCATCGTCTTCGGCGCTGACCACGTCTACCGCATGGACCCAGCGCAGATGGTGGAGGAACACATCGCGACTGGCCTGGACTGCTCGGTGGCGGGCATCCGCGTCCCGCGTTCGGAAGCTTCCGCCTTCGGCTGCATCCAGGCGGATGGGATGGGCACGATTACGGAGTTCGTCGAGAAGCCTGCGAATCCTCCGGCGACCCCGGATGACCCGAACATGACCTATGCCTCCATGGGCAACTACGTCTTCACTACGCAGGCGCTTATCGACGCTTTGCTGGAAGACGAAAAGAATGAGGACTCCGCGCATGACATGGGCGGAAACATCATTCCTTATTTCGTGGAGCGTGAGCAGGCGCATGTTTATGACTTCATGGCCAATGAGGTGCCCGGTTCTACGGAGCGTGACCACGGCTACTGGCGTGACGTCGGTACTATTGACTCCTTCTATGAGGCGCACATGGACATGATTTCTGTGCACCCGATTTTCAACCTGTACAACCGTTCGTGGCCTATCCACTCCACGGATGATTCGAACTTCCCGCCGGCGAAGTTTGTGCAGAACGGTATTGCGCAGTCCTCGATGGTGGCTCCGGGCTGCATCGTCTCCGGCGGCACGGTGCGCAACTCCGTCTTGGCTTCGGACGTGCACGTGGCGGATGGCGCGACGGTGGAAGGCTCCGTCATCCTGCCGGGCGTGCGCATTGGCCGCGGCGCGGTGGTTCGCCACGCCATTCTGGACAAGAACGTGGTGGTCAGTGATGGTGCCATCATCGGCGTGGACCGCGAGCGCGATGAGGAGCGCTTCAAGGTTTCCGAAGGCGGCGTGGTTGTAGTAGGCAAGAACATCAAGGTTTAAGCCACAAGACAGCGCAGGGCACTAAGCGGGCGTACGGGTGGATTGAAGTCCACTCCACTCCCGCTTTTGCGGTGCTTGGCGGAGACTACAGCTTGGTGATGAGCGTCAAGCCTGCACCATAGGGCAGGCGCGTGACGGCCGCGCCTTCGAGGGAGCGGGCGTATTCATCGGCCTCGCGGGCGGCGGCGGTGTCGCGGTCGGTGCGGGAGGGATCGGCTACGGTGCCGTCGAGAAGCGCGTTGGCCAACACCAAGGTGCCGTGCTGGTGCAGCAGGGGCCAAGCAGCCTTGAGCAGCGCGGGCATATCGAGCGCGGGGGCCTCGGCGTAGATCACCTGGTAGGTGTCATTGGCCAGGCGGCCCATGATGTCGAGCGGCCGGGACGGCAGGAAGCGGCCGCGGCTGGGGGAGTAGCCGGCCTCGCGGAAGGTTTGCTTGGCGCTGGCCTGGTGCTCGGCCTCCGGATCGATGCAGGTGAGAATTCCATTCTCCGGCATGCCGGCAAGCAGGTAGAGGCCCACGACGGATGCAGCGGGAGTAATCGCCACCGCTTGCGGGCGGGAGGTGGTGCCGGAAGAGACAGCCGCG
This sequence comes from Corynebacterium sp. HMSC074E01, assembly GCF_001808885.1. Taxonomy (NCBI): domain Bacteria; kingdom Bacillati; phylum Actinomycetota; class Actinomycetes; order Mycobacteriales; family Corynebacteriaceae; genus Corynebacterium; species Corynebacterium sp. HMSC074E01. The sequence continues at coordinate 351,114 of NZ_KV794854.1, read as the reverse complement.
AGCGTGCTCAGCAGCTGTCCGGTCGCCTCATCGGGGGCCGGCAGGCCATACTCCTCCGCATGGGCGCGGGCGCCGGCGAGAACCTCGGAGACCTCGCTGGTGGATTCGATGTAGGTTCGCATTGCGTCATAAGCCGTAGTAGTCACAAAAGAAAACCATAGTGAAATCCCCACGCCTGCGTGCTGAGAATCGCCCGCAACTGCCTTTGCCTGTGACTCAAGAAGCGCATGTAAGAGGAGTGACGAATTCACAGCCTGCTCACAGTATGCTGGCTGGAGTTTCGGCGCGCACTATAGAAAGATATTCGCCATGACCACACAGCAGCGCGAGTTTGAGCCCGCTCACCGTTCCACCGATTCCTCCGCCACTGGCAGCCATGATGCCAGTGCTGAAACTGAGAAGTTGACCGGAACCGCTGCTTTCGATGCCGGCCAGGCCGAGATGCCTTCGTGGGGCGAGCTCGTGGCCGAGCACGCCGATGATGTCTATCGCTTGGCTTACCGCCTTTCCGGTAACCAACACGATGCCGAAGACCTCACGCAGGAGACCTTCATGCGCGTCTTCCGCTCCTTGGATAAGTACCAAGCGGGAACCTTTGGGGGCTGGCTGCACCGCATCACCACCAACCTCTTCTTGGACATGGTCCGCCACCGTTCCAAGATCCGCATGGAGGCCCTGCCGGAGGATTATGAGCGCGTCCCCGGCACGGACATGACTCCGGAGCAGGCCTACACGGTGGCCAACCTCGATCCGGCGTTGCAGTCCGCACTGGATAACCTGGCGCCGGACTTCCGCGTGGCAGTGGTTCTCTGTGATGTCGTGGGCATGAGCTACGACGAAATCGCTGAAACTCTCGGCGTCAAGATGGGTACCGTTCGCTCCCGCATTCACCGCGGCCGCTCCCAGCTGCGCGCGGCCTTGGAAAAGGAAGCCCAGACCAACGCGGACACCCGCAGCCTGCTGCGTACGCGCTAGACTGGGCAGCGTTTGAATCTGAGACCGCGAGACGTTCGGACTTAGGCAGCATGCCTAGGCAGGGAAAACTCGCACTGAGTTGAGGTGACGTTGAGGTGAAAGAAGAAGGGCATAATGATTGCCATTCCCTGAGCCTGTCCGGGTTCTTCACCGAGGCCCAAGCAAAGGTCCGCGATAAAGCCAAGGCCCGCGCTCAGCGGGCGGACACCATTGGCCACTTGGGGCCCGAGGCAGTCGTGGCTTTCGTCGACGGCGAGATGCCACCCAAGTATGCCCACCGCGTGCGCATCCACCTCGTGCACTGCCCGGAATGCCGCGCAGAAATTCACCACCAGCGCAATGCCGCCGAGTGGGTGCGCGAATGTAGCGTGGAATCCCACGTCAAGGCGCCGGATTCACTCATGGCGAAGCTCGCGGGCATCGCCCACCAGGGCGTCGGCCCCGGGCCGGATGCGGAAGCGCCCGCGCACCAGCCACGCCAGGACTTTCTGGACAAGGTGGAGATGGTCGTGCGCGCCATCCGGCACAACCAAAGGGGATAACTCAAACCCCGAAGCCTCCCGCGCGCCCGTCACCCTGTCTCCTTCATCGAAGTAGTTAAGATAGTTTCGTGTTTTCCTCAATTGGTTGGGTCGAGATCCTTGTCATCGTGCTCCTCGGCCTCGTCATCATCGGCCCCGAGCGCCTGCCCGGCGTGATCATGGACGTGCGCGCGGCTATCTACGCGGCGCGCAAGGCCATTGCCAACGCGAAGGCGGAACTCAACGGTGAAATGAGCGGTCTCGGCGCGGAGTTCGATGATCTCCGCGTACCTCTCAGCCAGGCGGCAGAGTGGACGCGCATGGGGCCGCGCGGGGTTATCACCAAGGCGCTTTTCGACGGCGACGATTCCGCCTGGGACGATTTCAACCCGAAAAAAATGGCTGAGGACATCAAGAAGAGCACCAGCCCGTATGAGCACGATGCAGAAGTAAACAACCAGCCCGCTCACCCCCAGCAAGGGCCAGTGCAGCCATCACAGCCACAAAATCAAGGCCGGCCGACCTTTGACTATTCACAGGTCTATCCGGACCTGGGCGCTCAGCAGCCGGCGGGGGAGAATCCGGTGGGGGAGAAGGCTACTAAAACGACGCAGCCCCCGCGCGGCGGGAATGCACCCACCGGCGAGGGCAGCTCCTCCTGGGAGGACGTAACTTAAGGGCTTTTAGCTCTTGCGGGTAACACCCAAGCCGAGCTTCTTGCCCACGAGGGAATCGGAGCGCACCGCAATGGAATCCGCCACCTTGTTGATGGCTGCGGTAGCGGGGGAGTCGGGCGCAGAGATGACGATGGGGGTTCCGGCATCGCCAGCCGCACGCAGGCTCGGATCGAGCGGGATGCTCGACAGCAAAGGAACCTCGTGGCCCAGCAGGACGCTGAGGCGCTCGGCCACCACTGTGCCGCCGCCGGAGCCGAAGATATCCATGGTGGAGCCATCCGGCATGACCATCGCACCCATGTTCTCAATCACGCCGGCCACACGCTGGCGCGTTTGCTGGGAGATGGAACCGGCGCGCTCAGCCACCTCGGCCGCAGCAGCCTGCGGGGTGGTCACAATCAGCAGCTCAGCATTCGGGATGAGCTGGGCCACCGACAAGGCTACGTCGCCAGTACCCGGCGGCAGGTCCAGCAGGAGTACGTCCAAGTCGCCCCAGAAGACGTCCGCGAGGAACTGCTGCAGGGCGCGGTGGAGCATCGGTCCGCGCCAGACCACGGGCGCGTTGCCCTCCACGAACTGGCCAATGGAAATGTGCTTGATGCCGTGGGAGATGGGGGGAAGCAGCATTTCGTCGTCAAGCACTGTGGGGCCCGCCGTGGAACCCAGCAGGCTGGGCACGGAGTGGCCGTAGATATCGGCGTCCACGATGCCCACCTTGAGCCCCTTGTTGACCAAGGCTGCGGCTAGGTTCACCGTGACGGAGGACTTGCCCACGCCGCCCTTGCCGGAGGCCACCGCGAAAACGCGGGTGGTGGACTCGGGCTTGGCAAAGGGGATCTCCGGCTCGGCCTGCCCGCCGCGCAGCTTCTGCTTGAGCTCTTTACGCTGATCGTCGCTCATCGGCGTCATGGAGATGCTGATGTTGCCGACACCGTCGAGCTCCGCTACGGCCGCGCGGGTATTGGACTCGATGGTGCCCTTCATCGGGCAGCCGGCGATGGTGAGATAAAGCTCGATGTCGACGTCCGGACCATTGACGGCCACGGACTTGACCATGCCCAGCTCCGTGATGGGGCGTCCGATTTCTGGGTCATCGACGCGGGTGAGCGCGTCGCGAACGGAAGATTCAGTAATAGCGCTAGTCATAACGCGCATTAGTCTAGTCACTTGCTATCGGGGAGAGCCACACCGCCGTCTGGCCAGCGGGGTGTGTAAGATTCAGCCAGATACTGCGGCCCAGCGCTGCTGACTGAGAACCCTGAAGAACAGCGACATGTGTGCTGCATGTCCGGTTGAATAGAAAGAATGCGCCTGATTCTGATGCCCCGCCTTATTGGACGTTCCCGCACCTTCGCCCGCATTGTTGGGGTGGCCTTGGTGGGGGTTGCGGGGGCGTCGCTTAGCGCCTGCTCCGGGTATGAACCCAAGCCGGTGCCGAACCCAGTGAACTCGGCGCCGATCACCATCATGATTGATCCGACTTCCCATAAGCAGCGCGTGCTGGCGGAAATCTATCGCCAGACCTTGCGCGATGAGGGGCGCGCGGCTACCGTATCCCAGAAACATATGCTGGTGCGCCAGGGAGGGGAGCACGTCAGCGGTATAAGCACCAACGGCAACTTCTTCGTTGGCTGCACGGGTGAATTCTTAAGCGTCTACAACCCGGAGGAAGCCCGCGCGATTTCCAAGGACTACGTGGCTGTCAAGGAAGAGGGCACCAAGGACGTGGACTTTTTGGAGCGCACCCACGTCGCGCTCATGGCGTCTTTGCCCCCGGAGGTCTCCGTCGTGGAGCCTGCCGGTGCCGAAGGCTGCCCCAATTCAAAACCGGAGCTTCCGCAGAATTACGTCGTGGTCTACCAAGACGGGCTATTCAACCGCGATGAAAAGCTGGAAGTTGCCTCCATTACCAAGTTCCTCACCGCGCAGGACCTCGATGAAGTTGTCCAGGAAGTAGAAGACTCCGAGGACTTTGAGGCGACCGTACGCGCCTGGATAGAGGCCAACCTCATGCAGAACCTCAATGAGGAAGGCGACTCCAACTCTTCCGGTGGCTCGGATTTGGTCCACGAGGAGTCCTAGAAGAGACAAGCTAGGGGGCGCAGTCCTCGGCGTCTGGGGGTGGCGATACGGGACTGCATATAACGGCGATGGGCACGCCCTGCTTGGCGACGTCTCGCCGCACCGCCCCACTCCCTACGTGTGGAAACCGATCAGTATCTCACAGAGTGGTCGATTCCAGGAAATCTATAATTCCCACGCGCTTGTGTACTTATTCTTAAAGATTCCAGGTAAAACCCTGTTTTTCTTGCGGTTTTATGTATAGGAGGGTACAATTTTTAGCGTTCACCTGCCTATTTCCTGTCAATCCTTAAACGAATTTGTGAGGAAATGTCTTGAGAAGCCGCCGCGGCTTTCGGGTTTCCGCACTGTGGGGTGGGCAGGGTACCGCATTTGAAAGGACCTAAGGAATGAATGCACCACGAAGTGGCTCGGCCCGTCGGCCCTCTTCCCGTAAAGGGGTAGCAGCTCTTTCTGCTATTACACTCGCGCTGAGCGGCCTCAGCATCACCTCTTTTAACACGGTGGTTCCGGAGGCTAATGCCGCCACCCTCAGCGGCGGCATCCGCGACAAGTCCGGCGCGGTGGAGAAGGACGCCCAGAAGGCCTCCGACCTGCCGGCCGGTTCGTGTACTGTCTCAGAAAGCACTACGGAGGGCAGCCAGGCTGGTTTCAGTTGGTATACCTCTGAGCCGTCTGCGACCAGTCCCTCGAAAACCCGGTGGGGCTTGAGCGTCTCCTTTGATAACTCGAAGGACCGCACGTTCGCCGATTGGGGCTTTACCAATAACGGCAGGATGGGCGCATACCTTGATGCAGCTCAAATTCCCGCTTTGAATGCTGGTCAGACCCTTGTTGACAAGGTGGTCACGCACAAGGCCGACGAAATTCTCGGTATTACTGCTTCTGGGCCACAACGACCCCTGAATCTCAATGCGAAGCTGACCGATGCCAAAGTCAAGCAGTTCGCTGAGGCCACTGCCACGAACCCGGTACGTTATGCCTGGCAGGGCAACTATAAGCAGGACAATCCTCAAGGGCCAAGGGCCACCCAGGGAACCAACTCATCCTTTACGGCCATCGTGAACCCGTGGCCGAGCGAGAACATCGAATGTAACCCGATTACGGTGTCGTGGGAGAGCTTCGAGAAGCACGTTATCGTCCCTGGTGAGCAAACCAAGGTCGGTAAGATCAACGTTCCTGCTGTTGCGAACGGCGGCACGGATGATTCGATGTCCCGCATGGTCGTAGAGGCCTACGACGGCAATGGCAAGTTCATCGGCACCACGGACCCGGCGGCATCTGGGGGTACGCAGAACCTGCGTATCGACGAAGCCACTGGCGAGATCTTCTTCACGTGGCCTGAGTACCGCGGTACTGACCTGGCCACTGATAAGAACGTAAACTTCTCCGTTCTGGCAAAGCCACGTACCGTCGACCAGCTCCAGGCTGCTGGTGAGAACAACAATGAGTGGGGTAACACTCAAGTATTCGATAGCTCCAACTCGCTGACGCGCTACAGTAAGGCGAACGTCATCGACTCGAAGGCGTTCTCCCTGGACGACACCGAGTACCACTCCCCGAAGTACGACAAGACGGATGCGTCGATCATCTCGGGCGTTGATAGTGCTACCGGTCCGATTGCTACCGAGCCGCAGAAGGTCACCTTCACCCAGACCCCGGACCTGATCAAGGACCTGGTCAAGAAGAAGGGTGACGGCGGCTTCGAGGCTAAGGTCACTCTGGACGAGAAGTACGTCTTCGATGGCTGGTCCGTTGAGATGGACGAGGACTACAACGTCACCGTCACTGCTCCTGAGAACCCGAAGCCGGGTAGCTTTGCGCAGCCCAAAATCACTGTCGAGTACTCGAACGGCTCCACAGACGTACTCCAACTCCTCGTGGTTGTCGACCCGAACAACACCCAGGTCACAGACCTCGTGCGCCCTGGCCTATCCAAGGGCAAGCTGAACGAGGAAATTACCGCCCAGGTGGGCACCAAGTCCATCATGAAGGGCCACAAGCCGGTCCACCCGGCCAAGTTCGAGATTGATCAGTCCACTGTCCCTGAGGGATGGACCGTCACCGTCGATGACACCGGCAAGGTTACCGCGAAGGCAGATGACACAGTCACGCCGGGCAGCATCATTACCCCGAAGGTGAAGGCAACCTACCCGGACCAGACCACGGATGAGATCGAGACCCAGTTCCAGGCGATCGTGGACATCAAGATCCCGACCTACGACACAGTGACTGGTCAGCCGAATGCGAGTGTCAGCCTCACGCCTGAAATCCCGGAACGCGGTTTGAGTGGCAACACGACCGATGAGGCCCCGACGCGCTACACCTTCGAGGATGGTACTAACCAGACCACCCTTACCAGCAAGGATGGTAAGACGTGGACCGTCTTCGTGGACGAGAAAACTGGTGAGATTACGACCACGATTCCGAAGGGTGCGCAGGAAGGCGACATCCTGAATGTTCCGGTCAAGGCTCACTACAGCGATGAAGGCAAGCAGAAGCCGCAGACGGTTGTCGGCACTGTCGTTGTCATTAAGGGAGACTTGAAGGCGAACTACAACGTCCAGGTCACCGCTCCGGGGCAGGAAGTCAAGCACCAGGTAGAGGACACTCCTGACGGCTCGACCTTCTCCTTCGGAAACAAGAATGGCAAGCCGGTTCTTACCCAGGAAGTCAATGGCTGGAAATACACCATTGACCCGAAGACCGGTGAAGTTTCCTCCACCCCGCCGGCCGATGCTAAGCCAGGTGACAAGAACACCGTCACGGTAACGGTTAACGCCCCGGGTGGTCTGACGACTCAGGCACCGGTTACCACCGTGGTCAAGCTGACCAACGCCTGGGAGTCTAAGCCGGTTGTGCCGTCGCAGACGGTCTACCCGGGTGGTACGGCGACCTCGCCGATTGGCGTCGAGAAGCCTGCGGAGATCAACCTTGATGCGGACAAGCCGTTCACCATTGATCCGAATGGCAAGGGCCTGGAGGCAACGGGTGAGAACAACGAGTTCGGCAACCCGACGTACAAGATGAAGACGGCTAACGGCGACTGGATCGTTGGTCTGGATGACAAGGGCAATGTCATCTCGACCGCGCCGGAGACCGCGAAGCCGGGCGATAAGATCGATGTCCCGGTCATCGTGACCTACGAGGACGGATCGAAGGACAACACCACCGCAACGGTCAACGTCATCGACGTTCCGAAGCGCGAGGTTCCGTTCCAGGTCGAGTACAAGTACGACGACACCGTCCCTGCCGGTACCTACAAGGTTGAGACCAAGGGTAAGCCAGGCAAGGAAGAGATGAACCTTGACGGCACCTGGGAGCGCACCCAGGAGCCAAAGAACGAAGTCGTCGTTGTCGGCACCAAGCCTGCCGAGAGCGCGAAGGACGTCGAATGGACGTTCCCGATCCCGTACCCGACCGAGGTTCGCGAGAACCCGGAGCTCAAGCCTGGCGAGATGAAGGTCATTCAGGAAGGCGAGAACGGCGAGCGGAAGTATTCCGCAAAGTTCACTTCCAAGGGCGACCAGGCTTCAGTGGCTGAGGAGAAGGTTACTAAGGAGCCGCAGACCCGCATCATTGAGGTCGGCCCGGGCATCCCTGATCAAGAGCTGACCAGTAAGAAGACCCAAGTGGTTCCGTTCGAGATCGAGTACGTCTACGACGACACTCTCGAGTCCGGCAAGCAGGTTGTCGACGAAGAGGGCGTCCCGGGTGAGCAGACCATCACTTCCACCCAGAAGATCAAGGACGGCAAGCCGGACGGCGAGCCCAGCATCAACATCGAGCAGACTAAGGCCCCGAAGAAGGCCAAGATCCGCATCGGTACCAAGACCACCGGTGAGAACGTTGAGACTGTTAAGTCTGAGGTTCCGTTCGGTGTGAAGATCGAGTTCGATCCGAACTTGCCTGCCGGCACGTCTGAGGTTGTGACGGAGGGTGTTCCTGGTGAGAAGACGGTGACGGTCAAGCGCGACATCACCAATTCCAAGCCGGGTGATCCGCAGGTCACCGAGGAAATCACCAAGCAGCCTGTTGATCAGGTGATCAAGGTTGGTACGAAGCCGTCTGAGGCTTCTGAGAAGGTGACCTGGACTGCTCAGGTTCCGTTTGAGGTTGAGACTCGTCCGAATCCGGAGTTGAAGCCGGGTGAGATCAAGGTCGTCCAGAAGGGCGTGCCTGGTGAGAAGACCTACACTGCTGACTTCACCGCTAAGGGTGATCAGGCAACGGTCACGCCGGAGGAGAAGCAGACCAAGGCTCCGGTTAACCAGATCATCGAGTACGGTCCGGCGACTGAGGACACCTCTGTGGTGACTAAGGTTGAGAAGCCTGTTCCGTTTGAGACTGAGATTGTCTTTGACGACTCCCTCAAGGAGGGTGAGCAGGTCGTTGATCAGCAGGGCGAGCTGGGTACCGAGGTTGTCACCTCTACCCAGAAGATCAAGGACGGTAAGCCGGATGGCGAGCCGACCGTGACCACCGAGCAGACGAAGGCACCGAAGAACGCCAAGATCCGCGTCGGTACCAAGACCACCGGTGAGGTTAAGAAGTCGGTTGAGTCTGAGGTTCCGTTCGGTATCAAGATCGAGTTTGACCCGAACCTGCCGGCAGGTACGTCGGAGACCGTTACCGAGGGTAAGCCGGGCAAGAAGACCATCACGGTGACCCAGAAGGTCACTAATTCCCAGCCGGATGGCGAGGCCACCGTTGAGGAGAAGGTCACCGAAGAGCCGGTTGATCAGGTGATCAAAGTCGGTACGAAGCCGTCGGAGGCTTCCTCGAAGGTTGAGTGGACTTCGCAGGTTCCGTTCGAGGTTGAGACTCGTCCGAATCCGGAGTTGAAGCCGGGTGAGATCAAGGTCGTCCAGAAGGGCGTTCCGGGTGAGAAGACCTACACTGCGGACTTCACCGCCAAGGGTGACCAGGCTACGGTGACCCCGGAGGAGAAGCAGACCAAGGATCCGGTTAAGGAGATCATCGAGTACGGTCCGGCCGCTGAGGACACCACTGTGGTGACCAAGGTTGAGAAGCCGGTTCCGTTCGAGACTGAGATCGTTTTCGATGATTCTCTTGAAGAAGGGCAGCAGAAGGTTGACCAACAGGGTGAGCTTGGCACTGAGGTTGTGACTTCTACTCAGAAGATCGTGGATGGCAAGCCGTCTGGTGATCCTGAGGTGAGCACTGAGCGAACCAAGGAGCCGACCAAGCAGATCATCCGCGTGGGTACCAAGACCACAGGCAAGAACACTGAGTCCATTGAGACTGAGGTTCCGTACGAGGTGAAGGTCGTCTACGACCCGAGCCTGAAGCCGGGCGAATCCAAGGTCACTCAGGAAGGCAAGCCGGGCAAGAAGAAGGTGACGATCGAACGCGACATCGTCAACTCCAAGCCGGGTGACCCGAAGATTACTGAAGAGATCATTGAGAAGCCGGTTGAGAAGATTGTCACTGTCGGCACCAAGTCGGCTGAGGCAACCAACAAGGCAACTTGGGTTGCGCCGCTGCCGTACGACACGATCGTGCGCGTGAACCCGGAGCTGAAGCCGGGTGAGATGAAGGTTGTCCAGAAGGGTGAATACGGCGAGAAGGAATTCACCGCCGACTTCACCGCGAAGGACAACACCTCCACGGTGAACACCACCGAGAAGGTAATCAAGCAGCCGGTTGAGCAGATCATCGAGTACGGTCCGAAGATTGACGACAGCGAGGTAGTGACCAAGCTGGAGAAGTCTGTTCCGTTCGAGACTGAAATCGTCTTCGATCCGAATCTGAAGGCGGGCGAGCAGGTCGTCGATAAGCAGGGCGAGCTGGGTACTGAGGTCGTCACTTCCACTCAGAAGATCGTGGACGGTAAGCCTTCCGGCGAGCCGACCGTGACCACCGAGCGCACCAAGGAGCCGAGCAACGCGGTCATTCGTGTGGGCACCAAGGCTGACCCTGTTTCCGACAAGGTCGAATGGACTGAGAAGACCCCGTACGAGACCGAGATTCGCGTGAACCCGGACCTGCAGCCGGGTGAGACCAAGGTTGTCCAAGAAGGCACGCCTGGTGAGATCAAGCACACCGTCACGGTGACTGTTGATAACGGCGAGGTGAACAAGGAGGAGTCTTCTGAGGAAATCAGCAAGCCTTCCCCGCGCATCATCGAGGTTGGTCCGGCTGAGAACCAGACTGAGCTGACGGATAAGCACACCGAGGAGATTCCGTACGAGACCATCATTGAGTACGACCCGAACCTCGAAGCGGGCAAGGTCGAAGAGGACCAGCCTGGTGTCAATGGTGAGAAGGAAGTTTCCAAGACTTGGAAGCTTGTAAACGGTGAGCCTGTGGGCGATCCGGAGACTACCGAGACGGTGACGAAGGATAAGCAGGACCGCAAGATCCGCGTTGGCACCAAGTGCAAGTGCGAGGGCCCGAGCGAGCCAGGCAACCCGGACAACCCGGACAACCCGGACAACCCGGACGAGCCAGGCAACCCCGATGAGCCAGGCAAC